>CANPWY010000006.1 GCA_947585215.1 uncultured Clostridia bacterium | reverse complement strand
CCGGTGGAAGCGCCGGACGGAACGGCGGCGCGGCCGACATACATGCTGTCGCCCGCTTCGACGGTGACCTCGACCTCGACGGTGGGGTTGCCGCGCGAGTCCATTATCTCGCGGCCGACGACGTCAACGATCTCAATGTACTGTTTCATTTTCAAACAACTCCTTTTATTATAATGTTGCTTTGATTACGTTTTATACGAGGAGCCCGAAGGCGCACTCACTTGATAAGCGACTTGCCGGTCATTTCCTCCGGCTTGCCGAGGCCCATGAGGTCGAGCATCGTCGGGGCGATGTCGCAGAGACGGCCCTCCTCGAGGCGCACGTCCGCGCCGACGATGGCGAGCGGGACAGGATTCGTCGTGTGCGCCGTGAAGGGCGACGTGCCGTCGTCCTCAAGCATACGGTCGGCGTTGCCGTGGTCGGCGGTTATCATCGTGATGCCGCCCACCGACTTCATCGCGTCTACGACCTTGCCCACGCACTCGTCGACCGTCTCGACGGCCTTCACCGCCGCGTCGAACACGCCGGTGTGGCCGACCATGTCGCAGTTAGCGAAGTTGAGTATTATGACGTCATAGACGCCGCTCTTTATCCTCTCGACCACCTGCTCGGTGACCTCGTAGGCGCTCATCTCCGGCTTGAGGTCGTAGGTCGCGACTTTCGGGCTGGGGACGAGCACGCGGTCCTCGCCGTCATAGACCTTCTCGACGCCGCCGTTGAAGAAGAATGTGACGTGCGCATACTTCTCCGTCTCGGCTATGCGGAGCTGACGGAGCCCGAGCGAGGAGATATACTCGCCGAAGGTGTTCTTCAGTTCCTCCTTGCCAAACGCTATGTGGACGTTCGGCATGTCCGCGTCGTACTGTGTGGTGCAGACGTAGTAGACCGGGAAGTAGCCCTTCTTCCGCTCGAAGCCGCTGAACTCGGGGTCGACGAACGTGCGGGTTATCTCACGCGCGCGGTCGGGGCGGAAGTTCATGAACACTATACTGTCGCCGCCCTTTATCGGCTCATAGCCGTCGACGACTATCGGCTTGATAAACTCGTCGGTGACGCCCTCGGCATAGCTCTCGTGAACGCCCTCGACGGGGTCCGAGACGTGCTTTCCCTCGCCGCAGACAAGCGCGTTGTACGCCTCGGTGACGCGCTCCCAGCGGTTGTCACGGTCCATGGCGTAGAAGCGGCCTATAACGGTGCCTATCTGGCCGCCGAACTTCTCGCAGCACTCCTTGGTGGAGGCGACGAAGCCTGCGCCGCTCTCGGGCGGTGTGTCGCGCCCGTCCATGAAGCAGTGGACAAACACTCTGTCGAGGCCCTTGCGGTGGCAGAGCTCGACCATAGCCTGAATATGCGTGACGTGGCTGTGGACGCCGCCGTCGCTCATAAGTCCGAAGATGTGGAGGTTGCCGCCGCCCTCGAGGCAGCGCTTCACGGCCTCGCAGTAGGCAGGGTTCTCGAAGAAGTCTCCGTCCTCTATGGACTTGGAAATTTTGGGGAGGTCCTGGAACACGACGCGTCCCGCGCCGATGTTGGTGTGGCCGACCTCGCTGTTGCCCATCTGGCCGGCCGGCAGGCCGACGTCAAGCCCGCTCGCCTGAAGGATGGTGCGCGGGTTCTTGGCAAATATCTCGTCAAGCACGGGAGTGCTCGCCGTCGTTATGGCGTTCCCCTTGCCCTCGGGGGCAAGGCCGAAGCCGTCCATTATAATAAGTGTGACCGGTGTTTTCATCAGGTTCACCTTTCTTGCTTTGAGAAAAGACCCGCGGCTTCATCGCTTTCGGAGCGCTCCGGCTCCCGTCCGCCCGCTGATGCAGGGAACGGTCGTCGCCTGCGGACTCACGCCGCGTCGTGCGCGCGGCGAGACGTCCGCCTCGGAGCCGCGGATCCTCGGATAATGTAATATTACTCCTGGTTTGCGGCGTTGACTATCGTCACGAAGTCCGCGCTCTTGAGGCTCGCGCCGCCGATGAGGCCGCCGTCGACATCCGGCTGAGCCAGCAGGTCGTGGGCGTTCTTGGCGTTCATCGAGCCGCCGTACTGTATAGTCACGGCGCGGGCGGTGCGGGCGCCGAACTGCTTGCGGATTATCGTGCGAATATGCTCGCAGACCTCGTTTGCCTGCTCGGAGGTGGCGGTCTTGCCGGTGCCGATGGCCCAGATGGGCTCGTAGGCAAAGACTATGCGGCGGATCTTATCGGCGGGAACGCCGCAGATCGCGCTCTTGACCTGGACGCTTATCAGGTCGTTCGTAATACCCATCTCGCGCTGCTCAAGGCTCTCGCCCACGCAGACTATCGGATGAAGACCCGCTTCGAGGGCGGCGTGAACCTTCTTGTTGACGGTGACGTCGGTCTCGCCGAAGTACTGACGGCGCTCGGAGTGGCCGATGATGACGTACTTGACGCCGAGGTCCTTGAGCATCGAGGCCGAAATCTCGCCGGTGTAAGCTCCGCTCGGCTCGTAGTGCAGGTTCTGCGCGCCTACGGCGATGCGGGAATCCTTCAGAGCCTTGACGGCCATCGGAATGTCGACCGCGGGAACGCAGGCGACTATCTCGCACCACTTAGCCTTGCCGACGCTTGCCTTTATCTCGTCGAGAAGGACCTTGCCCTCGGTCGCGGTCTTGTTCATCTTCCAGTTGCCCGCGATAATAGTCTTACGATAACGTCTGTTCACTTTCTTTTCTTCCTTTCTTCCAAAGCACTTGTATATATTGCCCGCGCGTTCTGCGGCGGACGCCGTCCGCCGCAGAACAACGCGAATATATCCGAATTATTTGTCCTCGAGGCAGGCGACGCCCGGAAGGTCAAGGCCCTCCATGAACTCGAGGCTCGCTCCGCCGCCGGTGGAGATGTGGGTCATCTTGTCGCCGTAGCCAAGCTGCTTGACGGCCGCGGCCGAGTCGCCGCCGCCGATGATGGTGATGGCTCCGCTCTCGGCGAGCGCCTGCGCCATGGCCTTGGTGCCGACGGCGAACTTCTCAAATTCGAACACGCCCATCGGGCCGTTCCAGATGACGGTTCCGGCGCCCTTGACGGCCTCAACGTAGGCCTTGACGGTCTCCGGGCCGATGTCAAGACCCATCTTGTCCTCCGGGATGGCCATGGTCGGATAGACGGCGGAGGGGGTGTCCGGCTTGAACTCGTCGCCGACGACGGTGTCGGTCGGGAGCAGGAACTTGACGCCCTTGGCCTTTGCCTTCTCTATCATCTCGCGGGCATAGTCGAGGCGGTCATCCTCGCAGAGGCTCTTGCCTATCGAGCCGCCCTGAGCCTTGGCAAAGGTGTAGGCCATGCCGCCGCCGATAATGAGCGTGTCGACCTTCTCGAGCAGGTTGTTGATGACGCCTATCTTGTCGGAGACCTTCGAGCCGCCGAGAACGGCGACGAACGGGCGCTTCGGGCTTTCGAGCGCGCCGCCGATTATCTCGAGCTCCTTATTTATAAGGAAGCCGCAGACCGCCGGCAAATAGTCGGCAACGCCCGCAGTGGTGGCGTGGGCGCGGTGAGCGGTTCCGAACGCGTCGTTGACATATATGTCGGCGTAGCTCGCGAGCTTCTTTGCAAACTCGGGGTCGTTCTTCTCCTCCTCCTTGTGGAAGCGGACGTTCTCGAGCAGCATGACCTCGCCGGGCTTGAGCGCGGCGGTCTTGGCGTCGGCATCGGGTCCGATGACGTCGGCGGCCATCTTGACCTCACAGCCGAGCAGCTCGCTGAGGCGCTTTGCCACCGGCGCGAGCGTGTACTTCATCTTGAACTCGCCCTTCGGACGGCCGAGGTGCGAGCAGAGGATGACGGCGGCGTTGTGCTCCTTGAGGTACTTTATCGTGGGAAGAGCGCCCACGATGCGTCCCTCATCGGTGATGTTCCCGTCGTCGTCCTGCGGAACGTTGAAATCGCAGCGAACGAGTACCTTCTTGCCCGATACGTCAATGTCTTCGATGGTTTTCTTGTTGTACTTCATCTTGCTTTGCCCCTTTTTATAAAGTTTATAAATTGGATACCATACAAATTCGGGGTCGGCAATATATGCCATACCACACACATAATTGATTATATCCCATACTAAACGGGTTTTCAAGAGGTTTTTGTGATTTTTCAAAGAAATTCTTTTGTTCTGCGATGCAACACCTTTTTCGCGCCCCGGTTCGTCAGTGCTCGCGGCCGAGGAACCCGATGCCGATGGCCTTCGTGCCGGTATTCGTCGAGACGCACGGCCCCAGCGGGGCGCGGACTATCCGCCTCGGCCGGAGGACTTCCCGCACCAGCGCTTCCACGCGGTCTATCTCCTCCGGCGGCACCTTGGTATACATTATAACAAGCGTCTGCTTCTGCGGCTCGACGGCGAGCACGCGCACCTGCCGGATCATCTCAGGCGCGGCGTTCCGCTCGCCGCGCACCTTCTTTATTATGTCTATGCCGCCGGCGGCGACGCGCAGTATCGGACGTATGCCGAGCGCCTCGCCCACGAACGCCGCCGCGCCGTTTATCCTCCCGCTCTTCTTGAGGTGGCGGAGCGAGTACACGAGGAAGAGCGCCTCCGAGCGCTTCAGAATGTGCCGTGCGGCGGCGACGATCTCCTCAAAGCTCCTGCCCGCGCGGCGCATCCGCGCCGCCTCCACTACGGCGCGCCCGTACACCACCGAGTAACCCTCGCCGTCGAGGACGACTATCTCCATCGCGCCGGGATGCTCCTCCTCGAAAAGGCCCTTTGCCACGAGGCAGGCGTTGTACGTTCCGCTGCCGTTTGAGTTTATCGTGACCGCGATGAGGTGCGTCGCGCCGTCCGCATACGCCGCCTCGAAGCGCTCGAGAAAGCGCACCGGCGTTATCTGCGCCGTGGACGGCACGTCCGGAAGCGAGTCGAGCAAGTCCCAGTACTCCTCCGGGGTTATGTCGTAATACTCGGTTATCCGCCGTCCTCCGGCGTCTATCTCTATACCCATGACCTCGATGCCGAGCTTTTCGGCGAGAGGTCGGGGAATGTCACTGCACGAATCTGTCATTATGTGAATCTTTTCCACGGGGAACAAACTCCTTATATGCGCTGGTAATGCGGTGTCAGTGTTCGGCGGCGAAGCGTCCCTTTTCCTCGAGTCCTGCGAAGCCGTTCTGCCGCAGTGCCTCGAACAGGACTATCGCCACCGAGTTCGAGAGGTTGAGGCTCCGCGCCTCCGCGCGTATCGGTATGCGGACGCAGTCTTGGAGGCGGCTCAGGAGCATCGGCTCGGGCAGGCCGCGCGTCTCGCGGCCGAAGAACAGCCAGTCCCCGGGACGGTACTCCGCCTCGGCGTAGCTTCTCGGCGCCTTCGTGCTCGCGTAGAAGCAGCGCGCGCCCGCGCGCCACGCCTCCGCGTTCGCGCACCAGAAGTCCCCGCTCGAGGGGTAGCTTCTCACGTCCACGAGGTGCCAGTAGTCAAGCCCGGCGCGCTTCACCGCGCTCTCGCTTATGTCGAATCCGAGCGGCCCCACGAGGTGGAGCACCGACCCCGTAGCGGCGCACGTTCGCGCTATGTTGCCGGTGTTTGCCGGGATCTCCGGCTGCATCAGTACGATGTTGAACATTTTCTCCTCCGCTGAGCGATTCCGCCGCGCGTGTTCTCTCCGCGCGGTCTCCGCTTATTATAGAATACTCCTGCCGAACGGCAAAATCAAGCGGAAGCGGGAACTTTCACCAAATGTTGAATTCGCCTCCGTCCGATTGCTTTTGGACGGCGTCTGTGGTACAATTCTTGCAGTATGCTCCAATACCCCGCCGCCGGGCTTCCGCCCTTCTGCGGCTCGGACACGCGAAAAGTTCAGGAGGCAAGGATGAATAAGACCGCAAAACGACGTCCCGCCGGTATGGTAATTACCGCGCTCGGCGTGCTTCTCATAATTCTCACAGTCGTCCAGTCCGGGACGAGCTTCTTCTCGCCGCGCACAATATCGTCCAGCACGGAGGCAGAGCTCGTCGGCGCGAACGGCGGCGGCATATACCGGCCGTTCAACCGCGCGGAGTTTGTGTACTCCACCTTCTCCGGCCTCTATCTCTCGGACGACGGCGGCAGGGTCGCGGTCTGGGTCATGTGGGGCGTGCTCGACGAGGGCTGGGTCTGCTTCTACCTCCCCGCCGACGGAAAGGATACTAACGGCGACGGCGTGTTCGACGAGAACGACGCGCCCGCCGACCAATGGAACGTGGAATTCATACTTCGCGCCGCCCGCCCGGACTACCACGCGCACAGCGCGTGGGTGCTGGACGAGTCGGTCTCGGAGAGCGCCGCCTACTACGGGACAAGCGAGGGCGAGATGAGCACATTCTTTGCGGACACCGTCCTCGAGGCGGCGCGCGCCGGCCTTCGCTGGGCGCGGACAGCCTTCGCCGCCGGCGTACTGCTCGCGCTCGCAGGCGGAGCTCTTCTCCTTCTGCCCGAGAGCGTCCGGCTCCTGCCGAAGCGGTTCCGGCCGGACGGTTCGGACGCGGCGTCCGGCAGTGGGGACGGCGAGACGTATGACGACGAAGGTGAGGCGTCCGGCGACGGAGACGGCGAGGTATCCGACATAGATGAGGACGTAGCTTCGGACGCAGACGATGGATACGCCTGTGAGGGCAAGGACGGGGATCCCGGCAGCGGTACCGGATGCGCCTGCGAGGATGGAGACACTGAGCCCGCCGCGGACGGCGGTGAACCCGACGGCTTCGGCAGAAGCGCGGACGACGGCCGCACAAGCTAGTCCGTCGCGGCCGTACACGCCGCGGAGAACAGCGTCCGAACGAGCATAAATTTCATGACAAAAGGGAGCTGAACTTCCGTTCAGCTCCCGTAAATTTGCTCTTTCGCGTTCTCAGGTCTTTCTTTGCGCCCCCGTGGGACGCGGCCTTACTAGAACATTGGACCGTACCTCCAGTTTTAATTCTTGTACCTCAGAGCAAGAACATTCATTGGATCGTACCTCCATATATCAGATGCCTTCTGCATCGTCTTGAGCATTTGGCGCTGCAGGCCGCTTTACCGGCGCGCGCCCATATTAAATTGTCGGTCGAAACGCAGCTCCCGGATTTGTCAGATCCTACTTCTGCGCGCCCCGCCGACTTATCTAAAGTCACTGGCGGGGCAGTTAAAACTGCTTCACCGGACTGTACCTCCTATAGTAGATTTGGTTTCCTTTTGCCCTCTCCGGATCTTCCCCGGACGATCGACTTTCCGAGCCGCCGCCGCTGTCGGTTTATAAACCTTGCTATCGGGTCGTTATCTCGAACCCCCTGTGCGGCAACCCGACTCTGAAGTCAGGCGGTGATTACCTCGTACATCGGACTCATTCCCTTCCGCGGTCTCCCGCAAAGATATCGAGTGGAACGTACTCAGCGCATTGGACCGTACCTCCGATTAGAATTTGGTTTGACGCCTCCGAAACACTTTCATTGGTATCACCCTCTGTTCGGTTTAGGTGCTTCCTTGCTACGGTTATATTGTACCGTATGTTTGGTAAAATGTCAATAGTTTTTTCAAAAATTTTTGAAAAATTTTTGTGCACATCATCAACAAAATTTCCCATATAAGTCTGTATTTGATATGCGGCATACTGTCGCTTATGCCCGGCGGACGCCGCTGTTGTGAATCTTTTCGGCGGTTTCTTGTCGGAAAGCCCCCTTACACCGCGTATTTTCGGACAACATCGTGTAAAACCGGTGCGCGTTTGAGACGGCGGCGAGCTCACGTGACCTCCGTGCCGGGGTAATACCACGCGAGGATCTCCCGCCAGTCCGCGCCGCCGAGCGCCATCTCCCGCGCGCCGTACTGGCTCATGCCGACGCCGTGGCCGTTCTGCTTCATGTTCTCCCCGCTCGCGACGCCGGAGAGATACGGCACCGCCGCGCCCCAGACCTCCTCGGCGGAGCGCGTCCTGCCGTCCGAGGACGAGAAGAAGGCCGCCATCGCCGCCTCGCCGTCATAGACGAGTATCGCCCCGTCGGTCTCGGCGACGGCGGCGCGACTCACGTCGGTCGCCTCCCCGAACGCCATGCAGCAGCCGGGGTCAGTGCAGACGTCCGCGCCGGAGTGCTTGGGGTGCGCCATCCTGTAGTACACGAGGCTCCGCGCGGCGACTGCCTGCGCCTCGAGCGCCGCCTCGGGAAAGCCCGGCGGCATCTCCGCCGCGACGACGCCCTCGAGGTAGTCCGCAAGCGGCATCAGCCGCGTCGAATCGCCGTCCAGCACCCGCACGACGGTCTCCGCGTCCGGCACGCGCGGCGGTACGCCGCCGGTGTCGGGCGACGGTTTGGCCACATCCGAGCCGATCTCGGTCTCCGCGAACGCCTCCTCCCCGCGGGACGGCTCGTCCGCTTCCGGGACGGCGGAGGCAGAGCCTTCCGCGCCGAAGCTCTCGCGGGCGGAATCTCCGCCCGCGGCGCTGAGCTCCACCGCGCCCGGCGGCGGGTCGGACTGCACCGCGCCGTCCGGCGAGCCGGAGTCGTCCGCATCCCGAGGCACGTTCGGCGCGGCGCTCACCTCACCTGTACCGAAGGCCGCCTCCGCGCGGTTCTCCCCCGCACCCGCGAGCAGCAGAGGTATCAACGCCGCCGCCGTGAGCGCGAGCATCCACATTACCAGAAGTCTCCGCATTTTTCACACCTCCCCGTTCCGTTCAAAGGTTATGCTCCGCGGGCGTGAAAAATGCGCGGCTTGTCTCTTAAAATCTCCCTCCCTCTTGCTTTTTTCCGCGAAATTGATTATTATATATGTACGGCCGCCGCACGGCGGCGCTCTCCGGCGGCGTCCGCGCCGCGCGGAGAAATATTTATTCCCGCGTCACGGTACTACATCTGTTTATTGAGGTTTTGACGATATGTCCGACTTTTCAGCACAGAACGAATGGCTCGAGGTCTCTGTTGAGACCACACCGGCGGGCATCGACCCCGTCTCCGCCCGCATCATCTCGCTTGACATCGAGGGGATGCAGATAGAGGACTACGACGAATTTCTCGAAATACTCGAGGAGACCCGTCCGAGCTGGGACTACGTCGACGAGGAGCTTATCCGCTCGAAGCGGAAACCCACGCAGATAAAGGTCTATCTCCGCTCCGACGATGAGGGGCGCGCGAAGCTCCGCGAGCTGCGCGCGGCGCTCGAGACGCTCCGGGGCGACGTTCCGGAGCTCGACCTCGGCACGCTCGCGGTCACGGTGAACGGCATCCGCGAGGAGGACTGGGCAAACAACTGGAAGCAGTACTACAAGCCCACGCCGGTGGGCTCGCGCCTGCTGATACTCCCCCGCTGGGAGAAGCGTCCCGAGACCGACCGCATCGTCTTTCTCAACGACCCCGGCATGAGCTTCGGCACCGGCACCCACGCCTCGACGCGCCTCGCACTCGAGGCGGTCGAGCGGTTGACGGAGAGTGGGATGCACGTGCTTGACCTCGGCTGTGGGAGCGGCATACTCGCGGTATGCGCACTGCTCCTCGGCGCGGGGGAGGCGGAGCTTGTCGATATTGACCCCGCCGCCGCGCGCATAGCCATGCAGAACGCCGCGCTCAACGGCGTCGAGAGCCGCGCGCACGCGGACGCGGGCGACGTACTGCACGACACGCGGCTCCGCGCGGCGCTCGAAGCGTCCGCCCCGTACGACCTGGTGCTCGCGAACATCGTCGCGGACGTGATAATCCCGCTCGCGCCGCTCGCCGCGCGCCTAGCCGCTCGGGAGGCGCACTTCGTCACCTCCGGGATAATCGAACCCCGCCTGCCGGACGTCCTCGCGGCGCTCGAGGCGGCGGGCTTCACCGAAAACAGAGTGTCCCGCGCGGAGGGCTGGTGCTCAGTCGATTCCGCGCGCTCCTGACGGCAAAAAGACGATCTTACAGAGGTAACTCAGCATGAAAGGCACTTTTCACGGCGGGATACGGCTCGACCCCCGCAAGCGTTCTACGCTTTCGGCGGCGCTCGAGGCGCTTGACCCGCCCTCTCTCATCACCGTTCCCCTCGCTCTCCGCGAAGGGACGCCGACGACGGCGGACGTCCACCCCGGCGACACGGTAAATATCGGCACACGCCTCGGCGTGGGCGAGGTTCCGGTGTACAGCCCGGTGAGCGGACGCGTCCGCTCGATAGCGGAGGTCTCGCTCCCCGACGGCGGGAGCGTCCCCGCCGTCGAGCTTGAAAACGACGGGCTGGACACCTCCGACCCGTTTATACGGCCGCGCGGCAGTCTCGAAGCCCTCACGCCGGACGAGATAACCGAGCTTTGCTACACCTCGGGGCTCGTGCTCACCGGCGCGCCCGTGCCGGTCTACGACCGGCTCCGTTCGCTTGCCGGGGCGGCCTGCGAGGTGCTTATAATCGACTGCACCGAGTGCGACCCGTTCGTCACCTCGCGGCGCAGGACGCTTCTCGACCGCACCGACGAGGTGCTTGCAGGGGTGCGTCTCTTTGTGAAGGCGCTCTCGCCGAAGCGGACGGTGCTCGCCGTACCCTCCGACTCCTACGACGTCGCAGAGCATCTCACGAAGCGCATCTCGCGGAGCGACCCGATGGCCGTCCGCGTCGTCAGCTCGAAGTATCCGCAGGGGGACGAGCGGCGGCTTGTCGAAGCCGTCGCCGGTTCGCAGTCCGCGGGCGCGATAGTCCTCGACCCGGAGTCCGCGGCGGAGCTCTACCGCGCCGCGTCCGCCGGTGCTCCGCAGCTCACCCGCGCCGTCACCGTATCCGGGGACGCAGTCGCGAACCCCAAGAACCTGCTCGTCCGCATAGGCACCCCGCTCTCCGCTCTTATCGACGCGGCGGGCGGGCTTAGCCGCACTCCCGCGATGCTCCTGTTCGGCGGCGCGCTCACCGGCGCGGCGCTCGACAGCGCGGACTACCCCGTGACCTCGTCCGCGCGCGCGGTGCTCGTCCTCTCGGAGGACACCGCCGCCCGCACCGACAGCGGCACGTGCATCCGCTGCGGGCGGTGTGTGTCGGTCTGCCCCGAGGGTCTGGAGCCGCTCTATATTTCGCTGTGGCTGACGCG
Source organism: uncultured Clostridia bacterium (assembly GCA_947585215.1). Lineage (GTDB taxonomy): Bacteria > Bacillota > Clostridia > Oscillospirales > JAAYOS01 > CANRIN01. The sequence continues at coordinate 24,510 of CANPWY010000006.1, read as the reverse complement.
CGGCGCAAACTACGAGCTCCGCCGCTCCCGCGCCGTGCGGTGTACGGGATGCGGCTCCTGCTCCTACGTCTGCCCCGCGAAGCTCCCTCTCGCGGAGCACGCCCGCCTCGCGAAGGCGAAGCTCCTCTCCGCGAGGAAGACGCTCGTCCCGCCCGAGGCAGACTCCGAAAGCGAGGTGACCGAGTAGTGGCCCGCTCAAATCTCATTCCCAAGGCAAGACAGAACCCGCTCGCTCGCGGCTCCGGCTCGCTCCGAAGGAGCCCCGCGCCGCACCTGCGGGCGGACGTCTCCACGCGGAGCATCATGAGCGACGTGCTGATAGCGCTCTCCCCGATGCTCATAGTGTCGGTGTTCTTCTACGGCTTCCGCACGCTCGCGCTGACGCTCACGAGCGTCGCGAGCTGTATAGCCTTCGAGTGGCTCTTCCGGCGTGCCGTGAAGAAGCCCGCCTCCGTCGGCGACCTCTCCGCCGTCGTCACCGGCGTGCTTCTCGCGTACAATCTCCCCGCCTCCGTTCCCTACTGGATACCGGTCGTCGGGGCGGCGTTCGCAATACTCATCGTAAAGCAGCTCTACGGCGGCATAGGCAAGAACTTCCTCAACCCCGCTCTCGCGGGCAAGGCGTTCCTGCTCGTCTGCTTCCCGGACGTCATGCAGACCTGGACTCAGCCGTTCGAGCATCTTCCCCTGTTCGGCCCGTTCGAGGCGGAGACGGCGGCAAACCCGCTCGAAGCTCTGAAGAACGGCCTCATACCCGACGACTCGGTGCTCGAGCTTCTGCTCGGACGCCACGCCGGTGCGCTCGGCGAGACCTGCGCCCTGCTTCTCCTTTTCGGCGGGCTATATCTGATACTGCGCCGCGTCATAAGCGCGCGGATACCGCTCGTGTACCTCGGAACAGTCGCTGTAGTGACGCTTCTCTTCCCGCTCGGCGGCGCGCGGCCGCTCGAGTGGATGACGTCTCAACTCCTCAGCGGCTCGCTCATCCTTGCGGCGTTCTTTATGGCGACCGACTATACGACGAGCCCCGTGACACCGCTCGGGCAGACGGCCTACGCCGTCGGGTGCGGACTTGTCACGGTTTTTCTCAGATACTTCGGCGGGTGGACCGAGTCGGTCTGCTTTGCCATACTCATAATGAACTCCTGCGCGTGGCTCGTGGACCGCATAAGACTGCCGCAGCCGAGAGGAGGTGCGCGCGATGGCCGATAAACGCATAGATGACGTCCCGGAGATCCCGGAGGATCAGCCCGAGACTGAGGGTAACGGCATAGACATTCCAGTCCCCGAGGAAGCGCCCGCGCGGGGACGAGGCCGCAGAGGCAGAAGGCGCGCAGAACCTTCCGAGGCGGACTCCGGTCTTCTCCCCGAGAGCGGCGCGCCCGCCGGGACAGTCTACACGCTCGGCCCGCAGAACGAATTCGGCGACGTTGAGGACGTCTCCTTTGAGTCGTCGTCCGAGGGCGCGGACGAGCCGTCCGCGCCGAAGAAGGGCGCCGCCCTCGACATATCTGACATTCCGAACGCCGTTGCGGCACCCGACGCGTCAAAGTCCTCGGGAAAGTCCCGCAAACGGAAGAAGCGCCGCCCCGCACAGCCGCGGAATACGGCGGCCGCGTCCGAAAAGACGTCCGTCCCCGCCGCAGAGGACTCCGAACAGTACAGTGTGCCCGCCGCGCAGGATGCTCCGGCGGAGGAACCCGCAAGCGTCCCGGAGGAACTGCCCGCAGACGTGAACGCGTCGGAGAACGCAGATAAAGCGCCGTCCGGCGCGCCTGAGACGTCCGCAGACGCGGAGGTCTCGGCGGAAGTTGCGGACGCCGCTCCGAAGGCCGCACGGTCGAAGCGGCGCGAAAAGCGCCGCCCCACGCAGGCGGATCGTCCGGACAGCGGAGACGCTTCATCCGAGGCAGAATCTTCCGGTGCGTCCCGCGACGCGGTTTCCTCGCCCGTGGAAGAATCTTCTACACCGGCAAAGAAATCGAAAAAGAAGTCCCGCCGCCCTGCCGCGCAGGCGGAGGATGCGGCGGAAGACGCCGCCGAAACGACGGACATTCCGTCCGAGGCGTCCGAAAAGCCGCCGCGCGCGCCGAAGCCGAAGGCTCCGGCGGCGTCGCTCCTGCTGAGCGGCATTCTCACCGAGAATCCGCTCCTCTTCGGGCTCGTCGGCGTGTTCCCCGCAGTCGCGGCGGCGTCGACCGGCCTCACCGCGCTCGCCGCAGGTATATGCGTCCTCGCGGCGCTGATAGTGACAAACCTTGCCGCGTCGCTTATAGGCGACAGGCTCCCGCGCCGTCTTCGCGAGGCGCTGATGCTCCTGCTCGCGGCGTGCGTGTCCTCCGGTGAACTGCTCGCGCTCGAGGCTCTGCTCCCGGAGACGGCGGACGCGCTCGGCATATTCGTCCCGCTAGTCGCGGTTTGCGGACTCACGCTCTCGCGCGAGAGCTTCGCCGCGGAGCACCACCCGGTCTCCGCGCTCATCGACGCCGCCGCCTGCGGCGCGGGCTTTACCGCCGCGCTCACGCTGTTCGGCGTGATTCGTGAGGTCATAGCCTCCCGGACGCTGTTCGGGCTCGACATTTCGGTGCAGGGGCTTCCCCCCGTTCTTGTCTTCGCCGCGCCCGCCGGCGGACTGCTCCTTCTGGGGCTTCTCTCCGGCGCGGCAAGATACGTCAGGACAAAGCGCCGCGCCTCGAAGCGCGGCAGTAAGGAGGCGGAGCTATGAGCTTTTCACAGATGCTTACGATATCGCTCGGCCTGATACTCTCGGAGAACATAGTATTTTCCCGCGCGCTCGGACTGCGCGCCATGCTTGACGCGGAGTATCCGCGCAGAACGGCGTGGCTCACACTCCGCGCCGCGGTGGGGATAGTCCTCACCGCGATGGCCGCATGGCCGGTCGACCGGTTCCTCCTCTCGCCGTTCGGACTTGAGGCGGCGCGCGCGCCGGTGTATGTCCTCATAGCGGGAATACTCGAGCTCGTGCCGGAGCTCGTTCTGAAGAAGGCCGCGCCCTCGTTCGGCGCGCGCTTCCGTGAGGACCGTCCCTTCCTGCTCCTGAACGTCGTGGTGCTCGGCTGTGCGCTCACGCTCTCGGAGATCTGCCCGAGCTTTGCGGAGCTTGCCGTGGGCGCGGTCTCCGCCGCGCTCGGCTACGCTCTCGCGAGCGTTATACTCTCCTCGGTCCTGCGCCGCACGCGCTTTGCCGAGCCGCCCGCCTGCTTTGAGGGTGCGCCGCTCGCGCTCGTATCCGCCGCGCTTATCGCGCTCGCGTTTGCGGGATTTCACGGCCTGCACTTCTGAGCGCGGGCAGAATTTCACAAAGGAGGCACTCTCCAATGGCCAGCTACGAACCGTATCGCGGTCGACGCAAGGGACACCGCGTATTCGCCGGTGTCGTCATAGTTCTCATACTCATCGCCGCGGCGATACTCGTCCTCGCGGCGACGCACAGGCTCGACTTCCTCGCGGACGGCGGCACGTCGCCCTCGCCCGTCACCGGCGGCGAGCCGTCACCCGGGAGCGGATCGTCCGAGCCGACCGTCGAGCCGACGTTCATCGTCGAGACGCCCTCTCTCGAGCCGTCCGAGGAGCCCTCGGCCTCGCCGGACGCGCGTCCCGGCTTCATGCGCGCCGTGCGGCTCGACCCGCGCGACGACGTCGCGTTCGCCGGAGCCGTCCAGCTCGCGCAGGACGGGCTTATAAACACCGTCGTCCTCGAGATGGGCAACCGTCGCGGCGGCCTCAATTACGAGAGCGGCGTTCCGCTCGCGGGTGAGGCGGGCGCAGTTCCCTCCGCGCGCGGAGAGGCCGCGTTTGACGTCTCGCGCCTTGACGAGCTGCACGCCGCCGGCGCACGTCTCGTGGCGGAGATATCCTCGCTCAAGGAGAGCTATCTCGGAAACCTCAACACCTCCTACGCCGTGAAGTGGGCGGACGGCCGGCGCTGGCTCGACGGCGAGCTGCTCGGTTGGCTCGACCCGTACAACGCCGCTTCGCGCGGGTATATCGAGGATCTGACGGCGGAGCTCATCGGCCTCGGATTCGACGAGGTTTTGCTGACGAATTTCTGCTTCCCCTTGTCCGGCCTCACCGGCTTCACCTACTTTGAGGGCGAGAGCGTGGACGGCATAGCGCGCGGCGACATCCTCGCCTCCTTTGCCTCGGAGCTTATGGACACGGCGGCCGCCGCCGGCGGCTCGGTCTCCTTCGAGACGTCAGCCGCGCAGTATCCCTACGAAGGAAACGACGAAGCGTACTCGGCGGCCGTGGCGGCGGGCACCGCGCTACCCGCCCTGCCGGACGGGGCGGCGGTGTATCTCACCGACGTTCCCGAGGGCGTCACAATACCGGACGCCGTCACCGTGACGGCTCTTGCAAGCGCCTACACCTCGCCGGAGGCCTCCGGCGAGGCGCGCGTCGCAGTCGCGGCGGCGGACGGAACTTCCGGCTTCCTGCTCGTCAGCGCGGACGGACGCTACCCCGCAAGCTTTTGATCTTTTTGCGGGGCTTGCGCCCCGCACCATCTAGCGGGGAAGCCCCGCGAGCATTCGCGGGGCGAGACCCCGCGTCCCTAGGTAGAGCAGAGCTCTGCCGACACCTTGCGGGGGCTCTGCCCCCACACCCCCGGCGGGGCTGTGCCGCCCCGCACCCATCTAGCGGGGAAGCCCCGCGAGCATTCGCGGGGGCGACCCCGCGTCCCCTCAGCGGGCGGAGCCCGCGACCTCTTTATCTATACGAAGTAAAACTTCGAGGTTTTATACGGAACCTGGCGGTTCCGAGACCTTCGCGGGGCTGTGCCGCCCCGCACCCCTGCGTTACTTTTTGCTCGCGCAAAAAGTAACCAAAAAGCGCGTTTAAGGGAGAGGGCAAAGCCCTCTCCCTTAAAAATTCCTCTCCCAACACAGACACACAACCGCAACCCACATAACAGGACAAACTCTGTATCAAACAAATCTATCATCCAACCGTGTGAGTTTCTGGGGGTACAATATCAAACTTTCCCACTGCATTCGACGACATCGAACGGTTCCTGCGTAGTAGATACAAAAATCCGGTCCTACGCTCACACTATAAGCGTAATGCAGAAGCTTTCCCAAGAAAACGGACCTTTCGGTTCTAGTGGAAAGTATAAGCGGGGAAGCTTGTACTAAGCTACGGACAGACGCCACGCGTAGCAGAAACCTTCCGGTCAAAGGAAAGAGGGGTACAAAGGGGAGAAAACCATAGGTTTTCTCCCCTTCGTGTGCTTTTTGGTTACTTTTTGCACAAGCAAAAAGTAACGCAGGGGTGTGGGGCTGCAAAGCCCCACATGGGGGCGCGGGGGCGCAGCCCCCGCAAGGCAGCGTGAGGCTCTGCCTCACTTAGGGACGCGGGGCTCGCCCCGCAGATTCCTGCGGGGTCTGCCCCGCTAGATGGGGGTGGGCTTTGCCCACTTGCTCGCGGGGCTTCCCCGCTATTCGGGCGCGGGCTTTGCCCGCGATGTCACAGCTCCGCGAGCTTTGCTAGCGCGCCGTGCGGGATGACGGTCATGGCATGCTCCGAAAGGTAGTCCGCGTCGACATGAACGGCTTGTCCGAACTCGCCCGCGACGGCGCGCAGGACGCGCAGTGCGCGCGGCGAGGCACGGAGCTCGAGCAGCCACTCCTCCTCGTCCAAGCGGTAGAGCGCACTGCGGACTGGCGTATCGGACGGCACTGCGGAAAGGCGCTTTGCCGCGTCTATCGCGAGAGTGAGAGAGGAGAAGGCCACGGTGTCCCGCTCGAGCGGGAGGCAGAACACCAGAAGGTCGCCGCACCCGTCGGTGCCGGGATATATCTCGAGCGTGAGGTCGGCTCCGCGCGGCGAGCCGCGCTCCGCGAGCGCCCGCCGCGCGAGGTCGGCTATCTCCTTCGCTGTCGGGGCGAGCCCGAGCCGGTCGAGGTCTTCGCGGTCTATGTAGAGGGCAAGAGACTCGCCCAGGGAAAGAGTACGCATAGCAATGCCTCCGATGATTTGTGATCCTGCGTTAATAATAGCGTGTTTTTTCGCGCGGGGCAATGCAAAATAATTGGCAAATGCGGAAGGCGGCAGACATTGGCGCTTTCCGTCGAGCATTTCAATTCAAGGGACCCAAACACTCCGAAGGAGTGTGCCGCTCCGATTCGCAATGTAGGGCACTATTTGCAAAGCAAATAGTGCTGGCGAAAGCAGTAAAATGTAGGATGAAGAACAGGTTCGAGCTTTCGCTGTTCGCAGCGGTAAAGTTGCTTGCCGCAGGCAGGCAACTTTGCGGAGCCAAATCACCTTCAAGGTCGGGCTTTGCCGCTTTGCGGCAAAGCTCACGAGGGCTGAATATGTTCCGATGCGGTACATGTGGACGCCCTCGTGTTCGGGGCGAGCATTTTAATTCAAGGGACCCAAACACTCCGAAGGAGTGTACCGCGCCGGTTCGCGCGGTAAAGTTGCTTGCCGCAGGCAGGCAACTTTGCGGAGCCCCGATTTATTCGGGGTGAGCATTTCAATTCAAGGGACCCAAACACTCCGAAGGAGTGTTTGGGATATTGCAAAACCGCTCCGTTTGTGCGATAATAAATATAATATCAGCAATCTTTCCGCCGGACAGACGGAAAGATTTGAAATAATTTCCTCTTTTTTGAGGCACTTGCGGTTTGAAAGGACGGTGCAGCTGTGGAAGTCGGAGAAAAGCTTCTTGCGATACGTGAAAACGTGTCGAAGGTGTTCGTCGGCGGAGGTGCAGGCGTGGACCTCGCGCTCACGGCGATACTCGCTCGCGGACACATACTTATCGAGGACGTGCCGGGAATCGGCAAGACCACGCTCGCGCGGGCGCTCGCGGCGTCGCTCGGGTGCGGGTTCCGAAGGATACAGTTCACCCCGGACGTTATGCCGTCCGACATCGTCGGCTTCACCGCGCCCGGAGCGGACGGGGAGTTCCGCTACCGTCCCGGCGCGATAATGGAGCAGGTGGTGCTTGCCGACGAGATAAACCGCACGAGCCCGAAGACACAGTCCGCCCTGCTCGAGGTCATGCAGGAGGGACAGGCTACGGTCGACGGCGTCGCGCATCCGCTCCCCTCGCCTTTCGTGGTGCTCGCGACGCAGAACCCGGTCGAGCAGGTGGGAACATATCCGCTGCCGGAGGCACAGCTTGACCGCTTCCTCATCCGCATAAGCCTCGGATACCCGACGCTTCGGCAGGAGATGGAGATACTCGACCGCCACGACTCGGGAGAAAACGCAGACCCGTCCGCGCTCCGGCCGGTGATTTCCGCCGGAGAGGTGCTCGAGATGCAGAAGGAGTGCGACGGGATAACCTGCTCCGGGGCGATAAAGGAGTACATCACCGTGATAACCGCGCGGACGAGGACGCGGAGCGACCTCGCGCTCGGTGCGTCTCCGCGCGGAGCGATAGCGCTCATGCGCGCCTCGAAGGCGGCGGCGATGCTCGCCGGCCGCTCCTTCGTCCTGCCGGACGACGTGAAGAAGGTCGCGGCGGCGGTCCTCGCGCACCGCATAGTGCTCCGCCCGGAGGCCCGCCTCCGCGACATGACGCCGGAGCGGGTGATAGGCGAGGTCGTGGGAGAGATCCGCGTTCCGGACGCGGGCTGAGAACATGAGTCTGCGGGGAAGACGCACGGCGTTCGGCGCGCTCGCGGCGCTCGCGGTTCTTGCGCTGACCGCCACCGGCGACGCCATATATACATGGATACTTTTCTTTCAGGCCCTGCTTCTCCTGCTGGGCTTTGTGCAGGTGCGCCTTACGATAAGGGCGGTGGAGCTCGAGACCGAGCTTCCCGAGGGGCAGACGGAGAGCGGTAGCACGGCGGAGATGCCGCTGAAGGCGCTCATCGCCATGCCGATACCGCCGGCGCACGTCACGGTCCAGTTCGCGACGGCGGACGCGCGCGGCAGGGTCACAAAGGTGTACGTGTCGCTTCCTCCCGGAATAGAGCGGGAGACGGCGGTGCGGTTCGAATGCCCGTACAGGGGCGAATACGACATCGGAGCCGAGGCTATAGAAGTGACCGACGTTCTCGGCCTTGTCCGCATGCGCGTGGAGGGGGAAAATCTCCGCACGGGTAAGGCGCGGCTCGCGGTCGTGCCGAGGACCTATCCGCTCGGGTCGGGACTTCCCGACCTCCGCATGAACGAGGGCGCAGAGGACGGCAGCCGAAGCCGCACCGGCGAGGTGAGCTCGATATCCGACCTCCGCGACTGGCGGGAGGGCGACCCGCTCGTGCGAGTACACTGGAAGGTGTCCGCCCGCCTCGGTCATCCGATAGTCAAGGAGTTTGACGGCTCGCTCGACGCGCGGAACCTTGTCTTTGCCGACTGCACCGGCGCGGGCTTCGCGCCGGACGACCCGGAAAAGAGCGACTATGCGAACAGAACGGCCCGCCTCGACGCGGAGGAGACCGTCGTCTCCGCCGCGGCAAGCTTCTGCGGCTATTTCTGCGGCAAGGGACGGAGCGTCCGCCTCGTCACCTGCTCGGACGAGCGCCGCGAGAGCGAGAGCCGGGGACAGGGCGGCGGCTTTGACGCTCTGCGCCTGCACCTCGCAGGCGTGCGCTTCGGCGGCAGTGCGGGAGCCGCGAAGATGCTTGCGGTCGAGTGCGAGCAGTACGGCGTGCCGGACAGCCTCGTCTATATCACGGCCGACCTGTCCGGCGAGGTCGGGGAGGCGCTTGCGGCGCTCGCGGACTCGGGCAGCCGCATCACCGTCGTCTCCTGCGGACGCTCGGACGAACGTGAGGAGGAGCGCCTGCGCTCCAAGGGCGTGGCGGTGACATACGCGCCGCGAGTCTGCGGCGGCGTCCTGCCGCCCCGGACGGAGGAGCCGTCCGGCGAAGACACGGAGGAACCGGAGGAGGCGGCCGAATATGGTGCTTGACCGGAAAATGCTTCGCCGGGTGCTCGGCCTCGTTCCCGCGATGATGTTTGCCTGCGGAGCGGTGTTCGCCGTCTCTGAGGCGCTGGAGATGGGCGTACCGCGAACCGAGCTGTTCAAGGCGTGCCTTGTGACGGAGCTCCTTCTCGGCGTACTGTTCTACAACAAAAAGACCGCGCTCGCGACGGCGGCGCTCGCCGTCGCCGCGGCGGCATACGTGCTTTTCCGCCGCGGGGAGATATTCGCGGCGCTCCGTCCGATAGTGGAGGAGGCCGTCACATACATAGCGACGAGCAAGGGGAGCGACGAAATACGCCTGCTCGTCGGACAGGTCCTCGCCGCCGCCGTGGCCTGCGCCGCGTCGTTCACGGCGGGACGGCTTCGCGGCGCGTGGCTGCTCGGGCTCGGAACGCTCGGCGTGTTCGTCGCCGCGTGGTTCATGGGCATGAGAGAGGTGTTCGGGTGCCTCGCGCTCTGCGCCTCCGCGACGGCGGCGGTGTCGGCAAGCGGGTTTGCGCGGAAGGTGCGCAAGGCGGCTGAGCGCGGCTCGGAGCCCGCGAGGAAAAAGGACAAGAAGAAACACGCGGCGGGCGCCGTTCCCGCAGAAAAGAAGGACGCGTCCACAAAACGGCAAAAGCGCGTCCGCGACGGCGCGGCGGGAACGGAACACCGCCCCGCCGCAGTAATAGGCTCGCCCGCCGCAGTCGCGCTGTTCGCGATACCCGTGGCGGTGGTGCTGGCCGTCGCGGGAACGCTGTTCCGCCCGGTGGAGCTCTCTGAGTCGCTGAAGCTCACGCGGGTGGAGGAGGCCGTGGGGGACGTTGTGGACACGCTCGCGAGCGGCTTTGACGGATACACCCGCCGCACCTCGACCTTCTCGCTCAATGCGGTAGGCTACGGACTTGCGGCGGAGCTCGGCGGGCCGGTGGATCCCTCCGACGCGACGACGCTCCTCGTCGCGACGAGGTCACCCATACAGCGCCTGCGCGGAAGTGTCCGCGCACGCTACACCGGCAAGGGCTGGGAGGAGGGCGAGCTCGAGGGCGCGTACCGCTTTGCCTCAAACCTCTGGCGGGACGAAAAGACCGACGCGTTCGACCTCCTGCGCGGGAACGTCCCGGGCAGGGAGAGCCGCTTCAACCGTGCGTTCCAAAGCATGAGCTATACCGTGTACCACTACTCCCACTACACAAGCATGTTCACCGTCGAGCGGCCGGAGAGGGTCACGGCGACGGGGCTCGTGCCCTACTTCAACCTTCAGGGCGAGCTGTACCCCAAGGAGCAGATGAGCGAGGGGGACGGCTACGAGGTCACGGGCTTCGGCGAGACGGCTCTGACAAGGAGCTCCGCCTCGGCGCTGTCGGCTCTCGTGGAGTACGCCGAGCCGGAGGATGAGGAGACGATGCAGACCGTCCGCGTGGAATATCTCCCGGACGGGCAGGTGACGCTTCCCGCCGGAACTGGCGAGGACGATGCCGCCGCCGAGATCGTCCGCAACGCGCTTGACGAAGCGGAGGTGGTGAGCACCTACGGCGCTGTCGACTACCACGTCTTCTACGGATACAGCGAGGCGCAGGCACGTCAGCTCGCCGAGAACGAGGCGCGCATAACGCGCATGACCGACCGCCTGTTTGAACGGAACGACCCGCAGAGCGAGGAGGAGCTGCTTGAGCTGCTTCGGACGCTTCAGGAGTTTGAGAAGACGCTTCCGAAGGTCGAGCCGACGGCGGTGTGGATGACCGACAGCGAGCTTGCCGCATTGGGCGTCAGCGTAGAGGATCTCCGCGCGGCGCTCGGGACGATGGGCACAGGGATATACCGTCAGGACAGCACGACGCGGGACTTCCTGCGCGCGACGATGTACGTCACCTCGGCGGAAACGCTCGGAGATATATCGGACTTTCGGTATGTCGGGCCGGAGATCCCGCCGGAGGAGGAGCGCGTCTCCGTCGTCGAATACATGAAGACCGACGCGTGGCGGTGGTGGACCCAGGGTACGGGCGGCATGGCCCCGAACAAGGTGCAATATATCCGCTACCGGCCGTTCCCACTTGTAGGGCGCGACGGGATATACTACGGCGGCTACCTGCCGGGGACTTCCTCAAAACTCGCGGATTTGATGGAGGCGCTCGGATACGTCCGCCTCGAGTTCGGCGGGACGGAGAGGTACATGCCGAATATAGCGCAGAACTTCCGCGACATAGTGCTAGAGAAGTTTGCCGCCCGCACCGGTGAGGGCGAGGAGCTGAACAAATTCGACCTCGCGCTCGAGCTTGCGCGCGAGCTGGAAGCGGGCACGAGCTACACTCTCTCGCCCTCGGAGGTGCCGGAGGGCGTCGACTTCGTGAACTGGTTCCTCTCCACGCGCGAGGGCTACTGCACCTACTACGCCACGGCGATGGCGGTGCTCGCGCGCGGGTACGGCATTCCCTCGCGCTATGCGGAGGGGTACAGCCTGTCCGGCGCGGAGCTGAACGAAAACGGCTTCTACGAGCTCACCGGCATGAACGCCCACGCGTGGCCGGAGCTGTTCTTTGAGGGCGTGGGCTGGGTGACGGTAGACCCGCTCGCGCTCGACCGCCTCGACCTCGACTACGAGCCGGAGGACAAGCCGCCGGTCGAGGTGACACAGCCGTCCGCGCCGCCGACGGAGGCTCCTTCGGAGCCGGACGCGGACGAGGACGACGCGCGTCCCGGGGACGGAGAGCGCGTCGTTCCGGCGGCGCTTGTCACGGCGGCCGCCGTCGTGGGATGCGTCCTCCTTCTCCTCGCGCTGTTCCTCGCGGCGCGCGCGCTCGCACTGCGAGGGCGGAGTCTTGAGTCTCTGCGGAGAAAGTACGGCGACCGCGCGGCCGCCATGGAGCTGTGGCTCGAGTCGGTGCGGCTGCTCGGAGCGGTCGAGTCGCTCTGCCGCCGCGCGGACGGAGAGACCGCAGGCGAGTTTGCCGAGCGGGTGAAAAGGATAATCTATGTGGACGGCGCCTCCCCCGAGGGCGCGGCGCGCACGGCGGAGAAGGCGTGGTACTCCTCCGAGCCGCTCCGCGAGGACGAGCTCGCGGCACTCGAAAGGTACGTGAAGGGTCTGCGCCGGATGATGTTCCGCAAGCGCCCCCTCGGTCTCAGCTGGGTGAAGCGGAGATATCTGAAACGTGAAAGCGAAAGCCGATAATACAGGGCGGCCTTTTGTGAAATCTGCTGATTGCATTTTCGCCTCGGGCAAGGTAAAATTTGACTGAACGCAAGACCCATTTTAAGGAGAGATCACCCATGTCCCACGCAAAGACAGGCAAAAACAGTCTGAGAAATAACGACCGCGTCAGGATGCTCGTCGTGACGGCGGTGCTCGCGGCGGTGAGCTCGGTGCTGATGATGTTCAGCTTCAGCGTGCCGCTGATGCCGCCGTTCATCTCGATGGACTTCTCCGAGCTCCCGGCGGTCATAGCGTCCTTCTCGTTCGGCCCGCTCTGGGGCGTCGCGGTATGCCTTGTCAAGAACCTCGTCAACGTGACGATGACCTCGACGGGCGGCGTCGGCGAGCTCTCGAACTTCCTTCTCGGCGCGACGATGACACTCACGGCGGGACTGCTCTACCGCGTGAAGCCGGGCCGTCCCACAGCGGCGCTCGAGCGCGCGGCGGAGAAGGTGAAAAACGAGAAGACGCGGAAGGCGCTCCTCGGTTTCATCCGTTCGCGCCGTCCGATGGTGCTTGCCGCAGGCTCGGCGGGCGCGCTCGCGATGGCGGCGGTAAGCCTGCTCACAAACTACTATATAACCTATCCTATCTACACTAACTTCATGCCGATGGAGGCAATAATGGGCGCATATCAGGCGATTGCCCCATGGGTGAAAAACCTCTGGCAGGCGCTCCTTGTATTCAACGTGCCGTTCACCTTCATCAAGGGCTTCCTCAGCGTGCTTATAAGCGTGGTCGTGGCCGAGCCGATAATGAAGGCGGTGCGGATAGGGTCGAGATAGCCGGCAGAAAAACATATATAAAAGGAGGAGACAAATATGGCAGCACAAACCTCGCCGATGGGCTGGAACAGCTGGGACTGCTACGGCGCGGCGGTGGACGAGGAGACCGTCCGCCGAAACGCACGGTTTATGGCGGAACACCTCAAACAGTACGGATGGGAGTATATCGTCGTCGACATACAGTGGTCGGCGGCGGGTGCGAAGAACAACGAGTACGAGCCGTTCTGCGAGCTGAATATGGACGAGTGGTCGCGCCTCCTGCCCGCAGAGAACCGCTTTCCCTCGAGCGCGGGCGGAAAGGGCTTCCGTCCCCTCGCGGACTACGTCCACTCCCTCGGTCTGAAATTCGGAATACACATCATGCGCGGTATCCCGCGGCAGGCGGTGCATCGCGGCGCGAGGATACTCGGCACGGAGCTCCGTGCAAAGGACGTCGCGCGTTTCTCGAGCATCTGCGTCTGGAACAGCGACATGTACGGCGTCGACCCCGCAAAGCCGGGCGCGCGGGAGTACTACGACAGCATCTTCGCGCTCTACCGCGAGTGGGGCGTTGACTTTGTGAAGTGCGACGACATCTGCCGTGAGCTTCCCCACGAGGAGGGCGAGATGTGCCTGATTAGCGAGTCGCTCCGCGCATGCGGGCGGGACATGGTGCTGAGTCTGTCGCCCGGACCCGCTCAGCTCGAGCGCGCCGAGCTCTACAAGCAGGTGGCGAACATGTGGCGCATCACCGACGACTTCTGGGACGACTGGCGGCTCCTCTACGCCATGTTCGAGCGCGCGGAGAAGTGGAGCATCCACGCCGGCGCGGGACACTGGCCGGACGCCGACATGCTGCCGATTGGCCCCGTCCGTCAGGTGTACGATAAGAACGAGCGGACGCACTTCACCGAGGCGGAGCAGCGGACGATGATGACGCTCTGGAGCGTCCTCCGCTCGCCGCTGATGATAGGCGGCGAGATGACAGGGTTTGACGGGTTCACGATGAGCCTCGTCACAAACGAGCGCATCCTTGCGATGCATCGGAACGCTCGCCACGCGCATCAGGTGTGGCGGAAGGAGATAGGCGGGCACGAGCACGTCCTCTGGACCGCGCCCTCGAGCGAGGGAGGTTTCTACCTCGCCGTGTTCAACCTCTCGGACGAGACGAGCGAGATAAGCGTCCCGCTCTCGGACGCCGAGATATTCGAGGCGCGGAGCGGCGTCGAGCTGTGGAGCGGCGAGGAGACGGGAGCGGTCGAACGGCTCGCGGTTCGCCTCGCACCGCACGACGCGAAGGCGTACCTCTTCGACTGAAAGAGCTTACAAAACAACGGAACGGGGCGGCGCATACTGCGCCGCCCCGAAGCGTTTTTCCGCGCGGTTTGAATGATTTCCCGACGGATATATTAAGCTGACTGACTGAACGGATGCGCCGATAGCATACCTCCTTTCGGAAATTGAAGTCGAGTGTCGTGCCGGAGGCTCGTGTGAAGGCAGGGCGGCGGACGGCGGAGTGGACTTTCCACCGCCGCACACCCACGGTGAAGGCCGAACCTCGGTGCGGCGGAGCGTCCGTGGATGACGTTCTGCCTGTGTATGTCCGCACACGCAGTTTTCGGGACATCTTTTTTGAGAAATTTTCGAAAAAATTTTTGCGGGGCGTCCGGAGTCAAAAAGGACGGCACGGTGCGCGCCGTGCCGTCCCGGTCGCGGCGAAATTCGCGCCGCCTACTTGCAGAAAATGTGCCGCCCTATCTTTATCACCTGCGGGCGCGACCATATCCACGACGAGGTCGCGGTCGCGGGGTTGAAGTAGTAGATGCACCCGCCGGTGGGGTCCCAGCCGTTCATCGCGTCGGAGGCGGCGCGGCGGCAGGAGTCCGGCACCGTCGTGGAGGAAAACTGTCCGTCCGAAATGGCGGTGAACGCGCCCGGCTGATATATCACGCCGGAGAGCGTGTTCGGAAACGACGGATGCTTGACGCGGTTCAGTATCACCGCGCCGACGGCGACCTGCCCGTTGTAGCTCTCGCCGCGCGCCTCCGCCGCGATTATCCGCGCGAGCAGAGTGAGGTCGGCGGAGGAGGAGGTCGAGCCGCCCGTTCCGGCGTACTGTCCGAGTCCGAGATATTTGAGCGTCACCGGGCCGCATATACCGTCGACCGTGAGGCCGCAGCTCCGCTGGAAGTTCTTCACCGCCGTCACTGTGCGGCTTCCGTATATCCCGTCGACCGTGTAGGTGTAAAAGCCGGTCCTCTTCAGAACCTGCTGTATCTCTTTGACGACGCTGCCGCGCGAGCCGTAGCGGTATGTCGCGGCGGACGCCTCGCTCACAGCGAACACCGCCGCTCCCGCAAGGAGCATAAACGCGAGAAGGACCGTCGCTCCGCGCCGGAGGAAGCTTTTCCTTGTCATTTGCATCACCTCTCGGGGATAGTTTGGCGGTATCGCGGCTTTTTTATGCCGGCTAGCCCCGGCGCGGCGGTTTACGTAAAATTTGAGGGTTTTGCTATTGACAGATTGCCGAAAAGCAATTAAAATAATAGACGGACGATTGTGCTCGGGTAGGCGCACGTTTTTGCGCGCCTTTTACGTTTTCGGAGAGATATTTCCGGGGGTGACCCGGGTGATTTATATTTGTCTGCCGAGGGGAGTGCTTCCCCGCGGCCGCATTTGCGTTGCGCGGGTGTGCGCAAGGCAAGGGTTTTCTGCAAAAAATTTCTCGGCTCCGCAGGGCGGGGCAAAAAATCTTAAAGAAAGAGAGGTCATGGACGGAACGTATGATAACAGGTCTTATACATCCGGTCGCGGCGGTAAGCACGGCGCTTACCGTGGTCATAGCCGTGGCGGCGGCACTGATATTTGGAGCTGCGGGCTTCGTGCTCGGCAGCATGTTCCGCAAGAAGGTCGCGGAACGCGAGATCGGCTCCGCCGAGGAAGAGGCGAAGCGCATAATCAACGACAGCATCAAGGCTGCCGAGAGCCGCAAGCGCGAGGCACTGCTCGAGGTCAAGGAGGAGATACACAAGGAGCGCACCGAGTTCGAGCAGGAGGAGCGCAGCCGCCGCAACGACCTGCAAAAGCAGGAGCGGCGGATAATGCAGAAGGAGGAGAGCCTCGACCGCAAGCTCGAGAACGCCGAAAAGAAGGACGAACAGCTCCAACAGCGCATCAAAAAAAACGAGGAGACCGCAAAGGAGCTCGAGGAGATCAAGCGTGAGCAGACGGAGCGGCTCGAAAAAATATCCGGCCTCACCCAGGAGGAGGCGAAGAGCTATCTCGTCGAAAAGCTCGAGAGCGAGGTCACGCACGAGAAAGCTATGAAGCTCCGCGAGCTCGAGGAGAAGTTCAAGGACGAGGCGGACGAGAAGGCGCGCAACATCGTGTCGCTCGCGATACAGCGCTGTGCGGCGGATCAGGTCGCGGAGACGGCGGTGTCGGTCGTGCCGATACCCTCCGACGACATGAAGGGACGCATCATCGGCCGCGAGGGACGCAACATTCGCACGTTCGAGACGATGACCGGCGTCGACCTCATCATCGACGACACGCCGGACGCGATAACCCTCTCGGCGTTCGACCCGGTGCGCCGCGAGATAGCGCGCGTCGCGCTCGAGAAGCTTATCGTCGACGGACGGATACACCCCGCCCGCATCGAGGAGATGGTCGAGCGCGCCAAGCGCGAGGTCGACCAGACGATAAAGAAGGAAGGGCAGCGCGCCGCGTTCGAGGCGGGCATACACAACCTCCACCCGGAGGTCATCCGTCTGCTCGGACGTATGCACTACCGCACGAGCTACGGCCAGAACGTGCTCGTCCACTCGCTCGAGGTCTGCCACATCGCGGGGCTCCTCGCGGGCGAGATCGGCGCGGACGTCGCTCTCGCGAAGCGCGCGGGACTCCTGCACGACCTCGGCAAGTCGATAGACCACGAGGTCGAGGGCAGTCACGTCCAGATAGGCGTGGACCTCGCAAAGAAGTACAAGGAGAGCCCCGAGGTCATCCACGCCATCGCCGCCCACCACGGAGACGTCGAGCCGCAGAGCGTCGTCGCATGTCTCGTTCAGGCGGCGGACGCGGTGAGCGCCGCACGGCCGGGCGCGCGCCGTGAGAACATGGAGAACTACATCAAGCGCCTCGAAAAGCTCGAGGAGATAGCGAACTCCTTCGAGGGCGTCGCGTCGAGCTACGCCGTACAAGCAGGCCGCGAGATACGCATAATGGCGAAGCCCGAGCAGGTAAGCGACGACGAGATGACGCTGCTCGCGCGCGACCTCGCCAAGCGCATCGAGGCTGAGCTCGACTATCCGGGCCAGATCAAGGTCAACGTCATTCGCGAGACCCGCGCCGTCGAGTACGCGAAATAAGTCGCGGGAGATAGGTTGAGGGCTTCGCCCGCAACCTATTTCCCACGAGAGCACCGGACAGAGCGGAGCTCTGCCGGTGCCATGCGCTCCGCTACGCGCCGAGTTTTCCGCCTTCGGCGGAAAATCGACGCACGCTCCGCGAGAAGTATTTTTCCCGCCGTACACGCCGCCGAGAAAAATAAATTGGACTCTATTTCGCCGCTGACGCGGCGAAACTCTGCGAGGCCAGCGGACGGGGCGACATAGAGCATAAAGCCAGACAACAAATCGGAGAGGACATTGTCCTCTCCGATTTGTTGTACACGCTGAAAAATATACGTTTTGTTGTCGGGCTTGACGTATTATTTCTCGCACTGCGGCTGCTTTGCGAGGAGAATGTCCCCCGCCTTGAACGCCTCGCCCGCGCCGACTGTGACGAGCATGTCGCCCGGCCGAAGGAGCGAACGCGCCCAGTCCGCCGCGTCCGCGAAGTCGGGTGCGTAGTGCGCGCCGCAAGCCGAGGCGAGCAGTTCGCCGCTCACCGAGGGGTCGGGATCCTCCCGCGCGGCATAGACGGGCAGGACGGCGGCGCCGTCCGCGCGTCCGAGCACCTCCGCAAACTGCGGGAAGAACGCCTTCGTGCGGCTGTAGGTGTGCGGCTGGAAGACGAGCAGGAGCCGACCGTCCGTACCCTCGAGCGCGGCGCGTGCGGCGCGTATCAGCGCCGCTATCTCGCTCGGGTGGTGGGCGTAGTCGTCGTATATCTCCGCGCCGTCGAGCTCGCCCTTGAACTCGAAGCGGCGCGCCGCGCCCTTCGCATGGCTGAGGCCGCTTGCGATCTGCTCCGGCGGGACGACGCCCCAAAGCGCCGCCGCCGCACCGAGTGCATCGACGACGTTGTGCTCGCCGGTGACACCGAGCGCGACGCGCACGCGCGCCTCGGGCAGGTCGGACGGCTTCGCGAGGCGGGACGGGTCGAGCACGAGTTCAAAGGAGTACCGCCCGCGCTCGCTTGTTATGTTCTCCGCGCGGACGGCGGCGTCGGGCGACTTCTCCGAGAAGGAGACAAGCTGCGGCCGCTCAGCGCTCCAGTCCGCCGCCGGCGGAGCGTCCTCCGGGGAGAAGCCGCGCGGGAGCGAACGGTCGGCGTCCGCCGCGGCGCCCGCAAATTCGCGCTCGAGCTTCTCAAAGAGAGCGCGGCTGTTTGCCGTGTCAACGCATATCGCTATCCGTCCGTTTGATGGCACCATGCGGCAGAACCGCTCGAACGAGCGCTTTATCTCCTCTATGCCGCCCTCGAAGAAATCGAGATGATCCTCCTCAATGTTCATCACGACCGCCGTCGTCGGGCGGAAGCGCAAAAAGGAGTTGCAATATTCACACGACTCGGCTATAATCAAATCATGCGAACCGACCCGGTGAGTGCCGAGGCCGGGGACGCTCCCGCCGACCGTGACGGTCGGGTCGAGACCCGCCGCGAGCGCCACCTGAGCGGCAAAGCCGGTGGTGGTGGTCTTGCCGTGGGTGCCGCAGACGCAGAGAGACGCGGCGTGTTCGAGCATTATCGCGCCCCACGCGTCCGCGCGTTCGTAAACCGGGATGCCGCGCGCGTGCGCCGCGACTATCTCGGGGTTTGAGTCGTGAATGGCGGCGGAGCGTATAAGATACTCGGAGTCGGCAAGGTTTTCGGCGGAGTGGCCGATGCAGACGTGTATGCCGAGGCTTTCGAGGCGGTCGGTTACGGCGCTCTTGCGGCTGTCCGAGCCGCGGACGGTGACACCTCGCAGATGCAGAAGGTCGGCAAGCGCGGAGGTCGATACCCCGCCTATGCCGCTGATGAACGCGCGCCTTCCCGGCGCGATAAGGTTTTTGATGTCGGTCAAATCGGAGACCCCTTTCGCCGCCTCTCCCGCGTGGGAGAGGCTTCCATATAGGTCTATTATAGTACGTTCCGAGCGAAATTGAAACACGGATAACGAAAAAACTTGCAGGGAGGCAGCGGGCATGGACGAAAAACAGTTGAGGGAGTTCTTTGAGGAGCGGATGAAGGCGGAGAAGCTGGACAAGCGGACGCGCTATCATCACAGAAACAGGTTCGTGAAGAAGGGAGCCGTGCTGTTTGCGGGCTCGTCACTGATGGAGCAGTTCCCGGTAGAGGAATTTCTGATAAGCAGGGGGATACATCTCACCGCCTACAACAGGGGCATCGGCGGCTTCGTCTGCTCCGAGTTTGACGAGGCGCTCGAGGAGTGCGTCTTCGAGCTCGAGCCGCGCCACATATTCCTCAACATCGGCACAAACGATCTAAACGACCCGAACTGCGGCGGTGAGGAGCTTGTGCGCCGCCTGGAGCCCATCATAAAGAAGATACTCGCGCGGCTTCCCGGCGTGAAGCTGACGATGCTCGCGTACTATCCCGTCAACCCGGACGCCGCGCCGGAGTTCATGCGCCCGGTGTTCGAGGCGCGCTCGAACGCGCGCGTCCGCGAAGCGAACGAGGCGGTCCGCGAGATGAGCGAGCGCCTCGGGCTCGGCTGGATGGACCTCAACCGCGGGCTGTACGACAGCGAAGGCCGCCAGCGCGCGGAGTTCACGATAGACGGCATGCACATGTATGCGGACGGCTACGCGGAGGTGTTCCGCGAGCTTGAGCCCACTCTGCGCCTGCTCGCGGAGGAAGAGAACCGATGAGTAAGAAGGTCTTGCTTATCTCGGTGACGGCGGGCCAGGGACACAAGGCGGCGGCCGAGGCGATACGCGAGGCCGTCGCGGCGCGCGGCGGGGAGTGCGAGGTCTGCGACCTTATGACCCTCATGGGCCGCGCGCCGTATGTGCTCGTCGACAAGGGCTACGCCGCGCTCACAAAGCACGTTCCGCGGACTTACGGATTTGTGTTCGAGCACATGAGCCGCCGCACGGCAGATGGCTCGGTCACTATAGACGACCTCGCCATGCGGAAGATGTTCGCGCGCGCACTGCGCGGCGAGCTCGAGCGGTGCGAGCCGGACGCCGTCGTCGCGACGCACATCTTCGGCTCGATGGCGATAGACGAGCTCGTGCGGAAGCACCACAGTGTGCCAAAGGCTTACGGGCTCGTCACCGACTACGACTTTCATCCGTACTGGGAGGCGGTGCCGAACGCCGGCGGCATAATCACCGGCGCAAAGCAGATGGAGCTGCGCGCGGAGCGGCGCGGCATCGACCGTGAGCGTCTGCTGCCGCTCGGCATACCGGTGGAGGAGCGCTTCGAGCGGGATATAGACCGCGCCGAGGCGCGCCGCCGCACCGGCGTTCCGGAGGACGCCTATACCGCGCTGATGATGAGCGGAAGCATGGGGTTTGAGGACTTCACCGAGCAGGCGGTACAGCTTGCGAAGAGCGGGGTCTTCACCCTCTGCGTCTGCGGGCGGAACACGTCCATGCGCGCGGAACTCGAGGCGGCGAAGGAGCGCGAGGAGCTCCGCAATATGCGTGTGTATGGCTTCATCAACGACGGCGAGCTGCTGATGGCGGCGGCGGACTGCATCATAACGAAGCCGGGCGGACTCACGACGACCGAGGCGATGACGCGGCGTCTGCCGCTCCTTCTGTGGGGCGGCATCCCGGGCCAGGAGATAAGGAACGCGGAGTTCCTCGGCGCGGTCGGCGCGGCGATAGTCTGCAAGCGCGACCTGCCGCCGGTCGAGGCGGTCGGGATACTCCGCTCGGAGCCGTGGCGAGCTGACATGCTCCGCGAGGCGGCCGCAAGGATAGTCACACCGGGCGCGGCAGGACGCATAGCGGAAGAAGTGTTGAAATAAGCGGGCAGAGCCCGCTGCCTTTTCACGGGGCAAGCCCCGCACCCACCTAGCGGGGAAGCCCCGCGAGCATTCGCGGGGCGAGACCCCGCGTCCCTAGGTAGAGCAGAGCTCTACCGACACCTTAGCGGGGCGCTGCCCCCGCACCCCCGGCGGGGCTGTGCCGCCCCGCACTCACCTAGCGGGGAAGCCCCGCGAGCATTCGCGGGGCGAGACCCCGCGTCCCTGTTACGGGGTAGAACCCCGTACGAATATGCGGAACCTGTCGGTTCCGAGGGCATTGCGGGGCTGTGCCGCCCCGCACCCATCTAGCGGGGAAGCCCCGCGAGCATTCGCGGGGCGAGACCCCGCGTCCCTAGGTAGAGCAGAGCTCTGCCGACACCTTGCGGGGGCTCTGCCCCCACACCCCCGGCGGGGCTGTGCCGCCCCGCACCCCTGCGCTACTTTTTGCTCGCGCAAAAAGTAACCAAAAACGCGCTTAAGGGAGAGGGCTCCGCCCTCTCCCTTAATAATCCCTCTCCCAACACAGACACACAACCGCAACCCACATAACAGGACAAGCTCTGTATCCAACAAATCTATCATCCCACCGGGTGAGTTTCTGGGGGAACATCCGACTATTCGACAACATCGAACGATTCCTGCGTAGTAGATATAAAAGTCCGGTCCTACGCTCACACTATAAGCGTAATGCAGATGCTTTCCCAAGAAAACGAAACTTTCGGTTCTAGAGCAAAGTATGAGCGGGGACGCATGTACTAAGCTACGGACTAATGTATGGCGTGGTAAAGACTTTCCGGTCAAGGAAAGAGGGGTACGAAGGGGAGAAAACCATAGGTTTTCTCCCCTTCGCGCGCTTTTTGGTTACTTTTTGCGCGAGCAAAAAGTAACGCAGGGCGCGGGGGCGCAACCCCCGCAAACTGCCCGTGAGGCTCTGCCTCACTCAGGGACGCGGGGGCTTGCCCCGCTATTCGGGTGTGGGCTTTGCCCACTTGCTCGCGGGGGCTTCCCCGCTCGATGGGTGTGGGCTCTGCCCGCTCGGGTGCAGAGTCACCCCGCGTTAAGTCCTTGTTTTTATCTCTCTGCGGCACTTCGGGCAGGTGGCGATGATGTTGCCCTTGCCCTTGGGCAGTCTCAGTTCCGCGCGGCATTCCGGACACTTGATATAGACGAAGGTCTTGCGGTCGCGGAAGTTCCGCGCGGCGCGGCGGAAGGGCGCGCAGACCCGCGCCCGGACGCGGCGGAACGCCGCGTTCTCGCGCTCGCGCGCCGGGATGTTCCGCGAGAACATGCGCACAAGCGATATGCCGAGCATCAGCATCTCGAGAAGCTGGAGCACGATATAGACGATGGTGAGCGCGGCGTTCGACGCAAACCACGCCACAAACGTCGAGAGAAGCGAGAGTATTATCACGCCGACGATGAGCGCGAGGTTCAGCTCATCGGTCCCGCGCCGTCCCATCATAAAGTTGCGCAAAAAGTTCATATAGACCCTCCGTGACGCGTGCGCCGAGATTTCGGCGCACGCCTTTCTATACTGCCATTATACCCGCCCCGCACGCCGGAAAAGTGAATGTTCTGTTAATAATTCGGCGGACTCCGGAGCAAACGCCGAAACTGCGGGCGGACGCCGCCGCTTACAGCGGCTCGGGGCCGAGCGCCTCATGAAGGGTGTCAGTAAAGGCGGCGCGGATGAGGCGCGTGGAGTATCCGTGCAGTGTCTCGAGGCGCGCGGGAACGTCCTGAAGCGCGATATTGCCGGAGGCGGAGAAGTCCGCGTCGAGAATGAACATCGTCTCGGGGTCGTTTGCCTTCTCCCCGCCGCGCCGGATCTGCCCGGGGCCGGTGTGGAGATGCAGCCGCACACCCTCCTCCGGGGAAAGCTCGGAGTCGAGCGAGTCTCGGCCTATGCCCATGCCGTCGCTCTCCTCGCTTGCGAGGACGCCGAGAAACGGCGTTTCAATAAGTTCGCGCCACGGCGTGTCCGGCAGGCCTATCGCCCGGCGGCTTATCGCGTTGACGTAGCGAAGGCCGGCGCGCTCAAAAAACGCGGGGCGGTAGAGCTCGATAAAGGACGCGAGCGCACGGTCGAGGCGCGCGGCAAAGTTTTCCCACGTATCGTAGCGGTGGGTGGATATGGCAAGGAAAGTGCGCGTGAGGTTCAGCCGCCACTGCCCGTCCGCCGAGGTGAAGCTGTAATTTCGGACGGTCTGCGGCGCGGCGCCGTC
Source organism: uncultured Clostridia bacterium (assembly GCA_947585215.1). Lineage (GTDB taxonomy): Bacteria > Bacillota > Clostridia > Oscillospirales > JAAYOS01 > CANRIN01. The sequence goes on along the minus strand of CANPWY010000006.1, from coordinate 1,292 downwards.
CCCGGAAGCGTTCGCGGGGCGCTCGTCCCGCACCGAGTAGCGCGGGAAAGCGTCGCGCACGGTCTCCTGAAACTCGGCGGGCTCACGCGCGTCTATCGAAAGTATCGCAGGAAAGCGAAGCTGACATATCACCTCTATGAGAGGATTCACGGTATAAGTATAGCGCCTGTCGGAGCCGAAAAGCACGGGCGTCGCCTCCATTCGTTTAACGGATGAGTCTATTTTACATCTGCGCGTCCCGCTTGTCAAATCTTCCGCGTCCGGCGCACACGGCGGCTCGCTGAGGAATAGTATGTCGCGGGAGGTTGGTACGGATGAACATAATTACACCGGAGCCGCGAAGCTTCGCGGTCGTCGGCGGGGATCTGCGGCAGGTGTGCCTTGCGCGTCTGCTTGCGCGCGACCGCCACCGTGTCTACACCTACGGAAGCGAGCGGCGCGAGCACGGCGCCGAGGACGCCGGTATCCACGAGGTCGGCGCCGCGTCGGAGCTGCCGCGCGGATGCGTCGTCATTCTGCCGCTCCCGGCGGAGGACGGCAAATACGTCACGTCGCCGCTCTCCTCGCGGCACATTCTCACCGAGGAGCTGCTCGACACGCTCGAGCAGGGAACGCTCGTCTGCGCCGGACGCGCCTCGAAGGCGCTCCGCGCCGCGTGCGAACGGCGCGGTCTCACGCTTGCGGACTACTTCGAGCGCGAAGAGCTGACCGTTATGAACGCTCTCGCGACGGCGGAAGCCGCGGCGGCGCTCGCGGCGGAAAACCTCCCGATAATGCTGAGGGAGGCGCGGGCGCTCGTCGTGGGCTTCGGCAGGATAGGGAAGCTCCTCACGCTCGAGCTGAAGGGGCTCGGATGCCGCGTGAGCGCGTCCGCGCGCAGGTACGAGGATCTGGCATGGGCGGAGGCGTTCGGCGCGCACGCTGTCCGCACCTCGGCAATAGACGGGATAGTACAGGACTATGATGTGATATTCAATACCGTGCCCGCACAGGTGCTCGGGCGAAACGCACTCGAGCGTATGCGCGGAGAGACGCTTGTCATAGACCTCGCCTCCAAGCCGGGCGGCGTGGACTGGGCGGCGGCAAAGGAGCTCGGCACGAACGTCATCTGGGCGCTCAGCCTGCCGGGCAAGGCCTCCCCCGTGACGGCGGGACGCATCATACGGGACAGCATCTACAACATATTGGGAGACGGAGGGGTTTAATATGGATGGAAAGACAGCGCCGCTCCGGGTCGGATGGGCGCTGTGCGGCTCGTTCTGCACGCTCGAACCGGCGACGGCGGCGCTTGA
>CANPWY010000005.1 GCA_947585215.1 uncultured Clostridia bacterium | reverse complement strand
GAAGCGCCTTTTAACTGGCAGCAGTTCAAGCGCTCGTTCGTGTACATCAAGCGGTACAAGAAGCAGGTCGCGCTCGCGTTCCTCGCGAGCGGCATAGCGATACTGCTCGGGCTCCTCAGCCCGAAGATACAGCAGTGGGTCATAGACGACTTCATACCCAATAAGCAGATAGCGCTCATCGTCAGCTTCGGCGTGGGCTACCTCCTTTTGCAGATAGTCATAATCATCTTCAACAGGATACGCTCAAAGATCTCGATAAACATCGGTCAGTCGATGATAACCGACATCCGCACCGACGTCTACGAGCACCTGCAGAAGCTCGGCTTTGACTATTACGACAGCCGTCCGCACGGAAAGATCCTCACCCGCGTCATAAACTACGTCAACTCGGTGGCGGACTTCCTCACAAACGGCCTCATCAACGCGATTCTCGAGTTCATGAACATGTTCTTCATCCTGTTCTTCATGCTCGCGACCTCGCCGAAGATGACCCTCGTCGTGCTCGCGGGACTGCCCGTATTCCTCATCTACATAGTTATAACCAAGCCGAAACAGCGCCGCTTCCGCCAGGTCCGCGCGAACAAGCAGTCGAACACCACCGCGTACCTCGCCGAGAATATCAACGGCGCGCGCGTCACCCAGGCGTTCGCGCGTGAGAAGATGAACGACGGCATCTACAACGGCCTCCTCGGTGAGACCCGCCACTACTATCTGCGCGCCGTCTACCTCGGCCACGGCATGTGGCCGATGAGCGCGATAATCATGCGCCTCGTGCAGAACGCTCTCTACATCTGCGGCGCGTTCCTGTTCCTTGACGACTTCGTCGTGGGCGGCACCTTCCAGTTCGGCATGCTCACCGCCATGGTGCAGTACTCCAACCGCTTCTGGGGACCGATACAGCGCCTCGGCAACCTCTACAACCAGCTTCTCGACACGATGGCCTACCTCGAGCGAATCTTCCAGCTCCTCGACGAGCCCATCTCGGTCGACGACGAGCCGGGCGCGGAGGAGATACCTCCCATCGAGGGCGGCGTGAAGTTTGACAAGGTGCTCTTCGAGTACGAAAAGGGCGTGCCGGTGCTCAAGCACGTCAGCTTCGACGTTGCTCCGGGCGAGTCTATTGCCCTCGTCGGGCCGACCGGCGCGGGCAAGAGCACGATAATCAACCTGCTTTCGCGGTTCTACAACGTCACCGAGGGCGCCGTCACCATAGACGGGCACGACCTCCAGCATGTCACGCTGAAGAGCCTCCGCCGGCAGATGGGCGTCATGCTTCAGGACAGCTTCATCTTCTCGGGCACGATAATGGACAACATCCGCTACGGCCGCCTCGACGCCACCGACGAGGAGTGCATCGCCGCGGCGAAGGCCGTACACGCGGACGAGTTCATCCGCCAGATGGAAAACGGCTACTACACCGAGACGCGCGAGCGCGGCGACGGGCTCTCCGCCGGTCAGAAGCAGCTGATAAACTTCGCGCGCACGCTCCTCAGCGACCCGCGCATACTCATCCTTGACGAGGCGACGAGCTCGATAGACACCAACACCGAGCAGCTCGTTCAGGAGGGCATCGCGGCTCTGCTGAAGGGACGCACGAGCTTCATAGTGGCGCACCGCCTCTCGACGATAAAGAACTGCGACCGCATCATGTACATCGAGGCGGGCGAGATAGCCGAGCAGGGCTCGCACGCGGAGCTGATGGCGTCGAAGGGTCTCTACTACAAGCTTTACATGTCTCAGCTCGAACAGCTTCGCGGCATAAGCGAGTCGCAGGCCGTTTCGTAAGCCTTTCCCCCGCAAAAAATGAAAAAGAGGGTCGGATATCTCTATCCGACCCTCTTTTTGCCCCGTCCGCCGGCATTTACGTCTTGACCCGGCCCGGAAAATACTCTATAATATCTCTGTATACAACCGCTTTGCCGTGCGAAGCGTCCGAATATTGCCGCCGTGCGCGGCCCGATACTTTTATCGTTCTTATGAACGGAGGATATAAATATAATGACTGAGATCGTTGGAATACGTTTCCGCGGCATGGGCAAGACTTACTTCTTCGACCCGTGCGGCGAGAAGTTCCGCGAGGGCGACCGCGTGGTCGTAGAGACGGCGTCCGGCACCGAGCTCGGCGAGGTCACCGCCGCGAACCAGTTCGTCGATGACGAGAAGATAGTTCCCCCCTTCCGCAAGGTTCTTCGACCCGCGGGCGAGGACGACCTCGCGGAGGCGGAGGTGCGCCGCCGCGAGGAGCAGGCGGCAAAGCTCTACTGTCAGGAGCGGGCGGACGCGCGCGGGCTCGATATGCGCGTCATAAGCGCGGAGAGGTCGCTTGACGGAACGAAGATGGTGTTCAGCTTCGTCAGTGAGAACCGCGTAGACTTCCGGGAGCTCGTGCGCGACCTCGTCGGCCAGTACCACACAAGGATAGAACTGCGGCAGGTCGGCGTCCGCGACAAGGCGAAGATGCTCGGCGGCATCGGCGTCTGCGGCAGGCCGTTCTGCTGCTCGCAGTTCCTCAGGGATTTCCACCCCGTTTCGATAAAGATGGCAAAGGATCAGAGCCTCTCCCTCAGCCCCACCAAGATAAGCGGCTCCTGCGGCAGGCTTATGTGCTGTCTGAAGTACGAGCAGGAGGCGTACAGCGAGCTCCTGAAGACCACGCCGAAGCTCGGCAGTCTAGTCCGCACGGCGGACGGAGACGGCACCATCACCGCGATAAGCCTGCTCCGCCGTCAGGTGCGTGTCCTGCTCGAAAAGGACACCGAGTTCTCGGCGAAGTACTACCCCATCGACGACATCGAAATACTGCGCTCCGGCAAGGCCCACTCCCGGCCCGCCGCGAGCGAGGATGACGGCGCATACTCCGACGCGGAGGACGTGCCCGCGCCCAGGCGCCCGTCTCGCCCCGAGCGGGCGGAGCGTCCCGCCCGCTCGGCGGAGTCCGGCGCCTCCGTCCCGCAGGACGGGGACATGGGGGACGATATTCCCGCCCCCACCGACGCGGAAGCTCCCACCGAGCGCCGCCGCCAGCACCGCAGGGGCGGACGCGGCGGACGCACCCACCGCAGCGGAGGCGGCGGCAGACCGCAGCCGTCCGACTGCGCGCCGGAGGCGTAACGCCGCTTTGCGGCGCCGCGCCTGCTTAGGCGCCGCCGCTGAATGAAGCTTATAAGTGGAAAAAGTCCGGCATTCCACGAGTTTGGACTCCTACACCGGCGATTTCCCGTGACAGCTGAGTAAGCCTCGCAGAGTTCGCCGCCGCAGGCGGCGAATTAGATTCAATCAATAAATTTCGGCGGCGTGAATGCGCCTCTCGACCTGTTCCGCGCCGCCACTTTCTACCGGGCGCATCAGAATCCCAAACGGCGCAGAGCGCCGTTTGGGAGCCCTTTGATTGAAATGCTCGCCCCAAATGAATCTGGGCTCCGCAAATTCAGCGCTGTGCGCTGAATTTAACCGCGCGAACCTGCGCGGGACGGCGTTTTGCGCCGACGTCCCGACATTGTACAAACTATAGGGCGACATTTACACCTCTCGCGGAGCGCGCGTCGATTTTCCGCCGAAGGCGGAAACCTCGGCGCGAAGCGTAGCGCCGCCGTCGGCAGGGCTTTGCCCTGTCTGGCACTTCGCGGCAAATTGGTAAAAATGCGCCCGTCTACTTTTACTGCGCTCTATCGTTTACCGGGCGCATCAGCTTTCGACGCTTTGCGCCGAAAGCCCGTCCTTATTCACACCCGGCGAGCGCGATTTGCCGCGATTTTTCCACTGTCTTTTGAGGAGGCAAGTTCCCTTATGCATCCTGTTTACAACTCACGTTCGCCGCTCTGCCGCGCCCCGATGGGCGCGGTCCCGAGTGGTACCGTCGTACGCTTTCGGGTCTACCCCGAGAGCTGCCGCTTCCCCGTGCGCGGATATATCGTTCTCTGGACGGACGGCCGCACGCCCCGTTCCGTGCGGATGACGCACCACGGGCGCTTTGAGGACCGCGAGGTCTTCGAGGTCGACATCCCGACCGAGGACTACGCCGGCATCGTCTTCTACTTCTTCCGCTTCGAGAACGATGGCGGCTCCTTCTGCTACGGCGCGCGGCAGGGCCGCACCGGAGGCGAGGCGGAGTTTGCGGCTTCCTTCTCCCCGAACCCCTATCAGCTCACGGTCTACTCCCCCGCCTCGGCGGCCGCCGCGCCGGAGTGGTTCGGCAACGGGGTGTCATACCAGATATTCCCCGACCGCTTCGCCCGCTCGGGCGCGCCGCTCTCTCAGGACGACGTCCTCGCGGACGGCACCTCCATGAGCTCACGGCAGCGCATAGCGCGCGCGTGGGGCGAGGATCCCGATCCCTCCCCCGAACTGTTCGACGGGAGGATGCAGGTCACAAATCGGGACTTTTTCGGCGGAAATCTCGCCGGAATAACCGAAAAACTGGACTATCTCGCCTCTCTCGGCGTGACTACGATATACATGAACCCCATCTTCGAGGCGTTCTCGAACCACCGCTACGACACGGCGGACTATGAGCACGTCGACCCGCTCCTCGGCACGGAGGAGACGCTCGGGACGCTCTGCCGCGAGGCGCACGCGCGCGGTATGCGCGTCCTGCTCGACGGCGTCTTCAACCACACCGGCTCGGACAGCCGCTACTTCAACCGCCTCGGGCGATACGGGGACGGCGGCGCGTTCCGCTCCAAGGATTCGCCCTACTACAATTGGTACCACTTCACCAAGTGGCCGCGCGGCTACGAAAGCTGGTGGGGAATGGACAGCCTCCCCGCCGTAAACGAGAACGACCCCGGCTACCGCGAATACATAGCAGGAGAGAACGGCATCATCCGCCGCTGGCTCCGCGCCGGAGCGGACGGCTGGCGGCTCGACGTCGCAGACGAGCTTCCCGACGCCTTCATCGCGGAGATAAAGCGCGCGGCGCTTGCCGAGAAGCCGGACGCCTTCGTCCTCGGCGAGGTCTGGGAGGACGCGTCGAGCAAGATAAGCTACTCCGTCCGTCGCAAGTACATCCTCGGCGTGGACGGCTCCCCCGCGCTTGACGCGGTGATGGGCTACGTCTTCCGCACCGCCGCCCTCCGCTATCTTAAGGGCGGCAGCGCCGCGGACTTCCGTGACGAGATGGAAGATCTGCGGGAGAACTATCCCCCCTACGCCACCCACAACTCCATGAACATACTCGGTACGCACGACACCCCGCGTATCCTTACCCTGCTCGGCACGCCGGACGAGGTGTGGGAGGGTCCCAAGGAGACCCGCGCGAAGCTCGTCTGCGCGCCGGAGGACCGTTCCCGCGCCGTCAGACTGCTCAAGGTCGCGGCGGCGCTCCAGTTCTGCTACCCCGGCAGTCCTACCGTCTACTACGGCGACGAGGCGGGGCTCGAGGGATCGGAGGACCCGTACTCCCGCCGCACCTTCCCGTGGGGAGAGGAGGACGGCGGCATCCTCGCGCACTACCGTCTGCTCGGCGAGGCGCGTCGCCGCTATGAAGCCCTGCGGCGCGGCTCGATAGAGTACCTTGCGGCAGACGGCGGCCTTCTGGCCTTCCGCCGGGAGGTGAAGGACGACCCCTCCGTACCGCCGGTCATATTCGCCTCAAACGTCTCGGACGCAATGCTTCCGCTGAACCTCGAGGCAGGCAGCGTCTGGCGCGACCTTCTCTCCGGCTCGATCTTCTCGGAGGCGTTCGTCATACCTCCCCGCACTGCGCGGATACTCGTCCCGGAGGCAAAGCTGTGACGCCCCGCTACGAGGCGGGACGCTTCGACGTCGCGGTGATAGGCGCCGGTCACGCGGGAATAGAGGCGGCGCTCGCGTCGGCGCGCCTCGGCGCAAAGACCGTCGTCTTTTCGATAAGCCTCGACGCCGTCGGGAACATGCCCTGCAACCCGTCGATAGGCGGCACCGCGAAGGGCTGTCTCGTCCGCGAGATAGACGCCCTCGGCGGCGAGATGGCTCGCGCCGCCGACGCTACATGCATACAGTTTCGTCTGCTCGGCCGGGGCAGGGGCCCCGCCGTCCGCTCCCCGCGGGCGCAGGCAGACAGAACCGCCTACCGCTCCTACATGAAGCGCGCCCTTGAGCGCGAACCCAACCTCTCGGTAAAGCAGGCCGAGGTCGTCTCTCTGGAGACGGAGGACGGCCGCGTCTCGGCGGTCGTGACGGCGCTCGGCGCAGTCTACCGCGTGGGGTGCGTCGTCTGCGCCACCGGAACCTTCCTTGGCGGAAAGATATTCGTCGGCGAATACTCCCGCGAGAGCGGCCCGGACGGGATGTTTCCCGCCTCCGAGCTGACAAAAAGCCTCGTCTCGCTCGGTCTCGGGCTCCGACGCTTCAAGACAGGCACGCCGCCGCGCGTCCTCGCCTCGAGCGTGGACGTCGGTCGGATGGAGGTGCAGGAAGGCGAACGCGACCTCGCGCCGTTCAGCTTCTCCACGCCCGCGCTCCCCGAGAACCGGGCGATCTGCTACCTTACATACACAAACGAGCGGACACACGACGTCATACGCTCGCACCTCGACCGCTCGCCGCTCTACGGCGGCGACATAGTCGGCGTGGGGCCGCGATACTGCCCCTCGATAGAGGACAAGGTCGTGCGCTTCGCTTCAAAGACGCGGCACCCTGTGTTCGTCGAGCCCACCGAACTCGGCGGCGGGGAGCTCTACCTTCAGGGTCTCAGCTCCTCCCTCCCGGAGGAGGTGCAGCTTGAGTTCGTCCACACCATTCCCGGCCTCGAGCGCGCGGAGTTCACCCGCCCCGCCTACGCGATAGAGTACGACTGCGCCGACCCGCTCGAGTTTGACAGCTCGCTTGCCCACCGGAAGATTGGCGGCCTGTACGGCGCGGGGCAGTTCCTCGGCACCTCCGGGTACGAAGAAGCGGCGGCGCTGGGGCTTATCGCCGGGGCAAACGCCGCGCGGCGCGCCCTCGGCCTCGAACCGGTGACGGTCGACCGCACACAGGGCTACGTCGGCGTGATGATAGACGACCTTGTGACAAAGGGCGCGGCGGAGCCCTACCGGATGATGACCTCCCGCTCGGAGCACCGCCTTGTGCTTCGCCAGGACAACGCCGACCTGCGGCTCACCGCCGTTGGGCACCGGCTTGGGCTCGTGCCGGAGGAGCGGGTGCGCGCGGTCGAGGAGAAGTACGAACTTGTCGGCCGCGAGCTCCGGAGGCTGGAGAGGATAACCGTCGTGCCGTCACACACGGCGGATGTTCCACGTGGAACCTCCACCGCCGCCGAGTATATAGAGGAGCTGTCCGGGGATCCCTTCGAGCATCCCTCAAAGCTCATAGACCTGCTCCGCCGCCCCGGCGTCTCTTACGCCGCGCTCGCGCCGTGCGACCCGGAGCGCCCGCCGCTCCCCGCCGATGTCTGCGAGCAGGTCGAGATAGCCGCCAAGTACGAGGGTTACATCGCCCGTGCCGCCGCGGAGCGCGCGGCGGCACAACGCGCGGAGGACGTTCTGCTCCCCGAGGACATAGACTATCTCTCCCTCGAGGGACTTCGCATTGAGGCGCGGCAGAAGCTCGCCGCCCGCCGCCCGAGGACTCTCGGTCAGGCTGGGCGGCTCGAGGGCGTCAACCCCGCCGACACGGCGGCGCTAATGCTCTATCTTGAACAGCGGAGGAGGTACGGCCATGACAGCGGCGGAGATTCGTGACACGCTCGCACCCGCGGGGCTTGACCTTCCGGAGGAGACGTGCGAGCGCCTTGCCGCGTACTGCGAGCTTCTCCTCGCGGGCAATCGCGCAATGAACCTTATCGGCCCCGCGACCGAGAGCGATATGGCAACGCGGCACATCCTCGACAGTCTCGCGCCCCTGCGTGCGGGGCTCCGGGAACCACACAGCCTCATCGACGTCGGCAGCGGTGCGGGGCTTCCCGGGATACCGCTCGCCATCGCCCTGCCGGACACGGAGGTCGTGTTGCTCGACTCGCTCGGCAAGCGCTGTACATTCCTGCGCAGGACGGCGGAAGCGCTCTCCCTTTCAAACGTCACAGTCGTCGAGGCACGTGCCGAGGAGGCGGCGCACACGCCGCTCCGAGAGAGCTTTGACGCGGTGACGGCGCGTGCCGTCACGAAAATGAGCGCCCTCGCGGAGCTCTGCCTGCCGTTTCTTCGGACAGGCGGCGTCTTCTATGCCTACAAGACCGCGCGCGCAGAAGAGGAGACCGCGGCCGCCGAGCGCGCCGTCCGCATACTCGGCGGTGAACCGATGCCGCCGTTTGACTACGAGCTGGGCGGCGCGGCGATGCGTCTCATTCTTCTGCGGAAGAAATCGCCCACTCCCGTGAAATACCCCCGATCCTGGGGCAGTATTAAAAAGTCCGAGCTGTAACATTTTGTGTGTAAGGAAAGGAGTGTTCGTATGAGTATCAGCAAATTCGGTCATCTCGCGTACACATGTCAGGACCTTGACGCCTCGGTGAAGTTCTACCGCGACGTTCTGGGGCTCAGACAGAAGTTTGTCATCTACTACGGAGACTGGCTCGACCACATGAAGCGCACCGCCGAAGCGGAGGGCCGCGCGCTCGACCCGGCCTTCGAGGCAAGTCTCGAGGCCAAGCGGAACACCGCCTGGATAGCCTACTTCGAGATAGGCGAGGGCGCGTTTATCGAGCTCTTCGATCGCGGCGGCGCTACCGAGCTTTTCGTCCCGGACGGGCGCTACTTCAACTTCCAGCACATGTCGCTCGTCACCGACGACATACACGCGCTCGAGCGGCAGCTCCGCGAGAAGGGCGCTCCGATAGACAGCGCTCCGGCGCTCGGTCTCGAGCACACGTGGCAGATGTGGTCGCACGACCCGGACGGCAACAAGATAGAGTTCATGGAGTACACGCCTGAGTCCTGGCAGGTCGCGGGGCGGGAATAAACACTCACGGGAAACAGGTCGCGGGCAAGGCCCGCGACCTGTTTTCTGTGAGACCGCCGGATAGAGCGAAGCTCTGCCGGCGGAAAACTCGGCGCAATTCCCAAACGGTCGGTAGACCGTTTGGGAGCCTTTTTCATTAAAATGCTCGTGCGGAACACGAGGGCGCCCACCAATTCTTCATCGGCACGTATTCAGCCCTCGTGCGCTTTACCGCTTCGCGGCAAAGCCAAACATGGTACAAATTTGCCTGCGCAAAGTTGCTTGCCCGTGGCAAGCAACTTTAACCGCGCGAACCGGCGCGGCGCCGCTGACGCGGCGACACTCTGCGAGGCACATTGATTCGTTGCAGAGCTTTCCGGCAAACCGAAAAGGCGGTTCCCGCGAAGGGAACCGCCTTTTGTCGTTCGACGCTAAGCCGCGCCGTTTATACGCTTTCAAGGAACCGCCGCACCTCGCGGCGGTTTTTCAGCACCGTCACCTCGGCCTCCGTGCCCTCCAGCGCCGCAAGGAGCTTACTGCGCTGTGAGCCGTTGAAGCCCCAGACGTAGCGCATAAACTCCGCGTCAAAGCGCTCGGGGCAGTCGTCTCCCATGTCCGGGCGGCTCCTGCCGTGGTTTGTGACGACCCGCTTCAGCACCCCAAACGTACAGCGCAGTCTGCCGAAGTCGAGAAATATCACCGTATCGCAGTACCTGAGGCGCAGAGGGAGGGTGCGGGAGTAGTTCCCGTCGATTATCCAGCGCGGCTTTTCTAGCTCCGCCGCGAGCAGAGCGTCAAACTCCTCCTGCGGAGCCTCGGTCCAGCCCGGCCGCCAGTGCAGGCGGTCGAGGTTCACGAGCGGGAGCCCGAGCTTCTCCGAGAGCGCCGTGGAGAGCGTCGTCTTCCCCGCGCCGGGACAGCCTATAACGAGCACACGTTCCATCAAAAGCACCCCTTTTCGCGAAAAGTAAGACACAGTATAACACATTCCCGCGAAAAGGGCAAGGCTTTTATTTGAATATCAACACGTCGGACAGCGTCTGTCAATTTGGGATGCGGCTTGCGCCGCTCTTCCGGCAACACGGTTCTTTTAGCTTGAAAGTATCCGGGAGATATCACTTATCTTTGTTGATTCTATCCATGTAGCCGGCTGTAATGATACCGGCAGGCAAAGCTACTATTGCGATGCCAACGAACGATGATATCATCGTAACCACTCTTCCGACCGTCGTCACGGGGTAAATGTCGCCATATCCCATTGTGGTAAGGCTCACGGTAGCCCAGTAGACGGCCTCGAAAAAATTCTCAAAGGTTTCAGGCTCTACATTAAAGATGACCAGTGCAGAAATCAGTACATAGCCTATGGCCATTGAGCAGACTGCCAGCAGCGGTGTTCGCTGATCATGTATCACATCTCTGATTATCCAGACGCTGCGGGCATAACGCAGCATCTTAAAAGAGCGGAATACCCGAAAGGTTCGAAACAGCCTTAGCAGTTTTACAAGCCTGATGCCCGGCAGAAGAGCCGTAAACGACGGCAAAATGGCTAGGAGGTCTATCAGTGCCATAGGAGTAAACGGGTACAGCAAAAAAGAAGCGGCTCCCTTTTTCAGCAGATAGTCGGCGGTGAAAAGCCGCAACGCATAGTCAATGATAAAAACCGTAACGGTGACATAGTCTATGATATTCAAAAAAGGGTTGGTCTGTTTGAAGGCCAAAGGAACTAGACTTGCCAGAATGACCGCCATCATCAATGAATCATATACGGCGCTCGCTTTGTCGCCTTCCTTTGCGATTTCAATAAGTTCATAAATTTTGTGTCTCATCATTTGCCTCCGCAATAATACTCGGCGCTTTGTGCGTGACGTCACTGTATAAGGCTAGATAGACACATTGTATCGCAATATCGGGGCGAACGCAAGATATTACAAACCTTATGAAACGAAACTTCTGTACAGCGCAGCCGCCGCATCTTTCTTGATCGCCTGGTCCGCAGAGACGCTGTGCGGGAAAGCAGACGCATATAAGTCCGCCTTTCTTGTCCTTTCGTGTTAATGTATATCCCAAAAGCAGCTTTCCGTTGGCAGGATACGGCGTGAGAAAACACTAAAAATAACCGCCTCTTTCGGTATAAAGAGGCGGTTTTCTTTGCAGAAGCGGAGGTTTCTTACGAAATATCCGTACTAATCTTTCGTGTGAGGCTTTTCGGCGGCCGGCTTCTTCGGCGGCAGCCACATATCGAGATAGACGTGATTTCCGAACAGAAAGACCGCAATGCCGGCAACGATAAGAAGCCCCCAGAGCGCTTTTGTAATACGCTGTATGTAGTATATCCCTATCAAATCACCGATGCCGCTGATTGTAAATGCCGCGCTGCCCAGAAATAGATCGACCCGACGTGTTGTGAGATAGCCGCGGGGGGTTCTCAGACGCGCTTTGATAAGCCCCGCGACATGGTCCGGCATAAGAAGGCGCTGCGGCCGAAAAAACGAAATTATCATTTCTCCGATGGAGAGGGCCCCCACCGTAATTTCTAATATGCCGCAGATGATACCCAAAATATCCGGCATTCCGTGCGCCTCCTCTCTGACGGCCGCTGGCCTTATGTCCGCGGTGCGGTTCTCCCGATATGTGTTATTGTATCGTTTAATAATAAATTTGTCAAGCTGCTCCGAGACAGGCTCCTGTTTTCCGCTCCGACCGCTGCCGTACAGCCCGAAAATCGGCAGAAATATATGGAATCAATGCTTTTCCGCTCTGCACGGGCAAAGGAGCGGGCGGCACGTTCACAGCGCCGCCCGCTCCTTTCTCACCGCGTGCGGTATGCGGACGGTGACGGTCAGTCCGTCCCCGCTCTCCTGCTCCTCGGCGGACACGTCCACCCCGGCCGATTTCATCAGCTTCACCGCCTCGCGGATAGTGTTGAGAAATATCCGGACGTCCCTCAGCACCAGCTTTCTCCTGCCCTTCGATGGCGGCGCGGGCCGCTCCTCCCGCATCTCCGCGACGAGCGCTTCGGTCTCCGCGACCGTCAGCCCCTCCTCTATGACCGTACGCGCCGCTTCGCTCCGCGCCTCGGCGTCTCCCAAGGCAAGCAGAGCGCGGGCGTGACGCTCGGTACAGCCCGCGCGGCGGAGCGCGTCAAGTATCTCCGGCTCGAGACGCAGTATCCGGAGCTTGTTTGCCACGGCGGACTGTGACAGCCCCAATCCCTGCGCCGCCTCCTCCTGCGACAGGTTGTACTCCGCTATGAGCCGGCGTATGCCCTCCGCCTGCTCGACAAAGTCCAGGTCCTTCCGCTGAAGGTTTTCCACGAGCGCAAGGAGCGACGAGCGCTCAGCGTCCGCCTCCACTTCGACGCAGGGCACCCTTCGGAGCCCCGCGAGCTTTGCCGCACGCAGACGGCGCTCCCCCGCTATCAGCTCCCATTCCCCGCCGTCCCGGCGCACGGCGAGCGGCTGGAGCACGCCGTTTTCCCGTATGCTCGCGGCGAGGCTCCGCAGAGCCTCGTCCCCGAACTGCGTTCTCGGCTGGTTGGGGTTGGGGCGTATGAACTCCACCGGTATGTATTTCAGTCTGTTCCCGAGCGGTCTGTCCGCAAGGCGCATCCTTCTCTCCTCCTTTGCGCAGGCTTGTCCCTTTAACTTGTATATTATCAGACTTTTTTAAAATGTAAAGCGGGAAATATCGCGTAAAGACTCATAATTTGTGAATTATCGACGTAATTTCCTTTGCTTCAACTCATTCCCTGTCGAAAGCAGCGGCAGACTGTCGAACGATTTCTTTTCTACTTGCGTTACGGGGAATTTGTGTTATAATAAGGTGTACATAAAACAGCACGGTGATGTTCCACGTGGAACATCACCCGTGAGCGGCAATGCTCGGAGGATATTTTCTATGTCAAGGGTGATCGCGGTCGCAAACCAGAAGGGCGGCGTCGGAAAGACGACCACCTGCGTCAACCTCACAGCCGCGCTTCATCAGCTCGGCTTTAAGGTGTTGCTCTGCGACCTTGACCCGCAGGGGCAGTCCACCTCCGGCACCGGCGCGGACAAGAACGACGGCAGCACCATTTATGACGTTATCTGCGGAAATGCGGAGGCGCACAGCGCCATCCGCCACACGGACAGCGGCGACCTGATAGCGGCAAACAAGACCCTCGTCGGCGCGGAGATAGAGCTTGTGGGCGTCGAGAACCGCGAGAAGGTAGTGTCGGAAGCGCTCGAGCCACTGCGGAGCGAGTATGACTTCATTATTCTCGACTGTCCGCCTGCGGCCGCCCTGATAACGTTGAACGCCCTATGTGCGGCGGACGGAGTGCTCATCCCGGTGCAGTGCGAATATCTGGCCCTTGAGGGACTTGCCGACGTCATGTACACGCTTCGGCTCGTCCGCTCGAAGCTCAATCCCTCTCTCGAGCTTGACGGCATCCTTCTCACGATGTACGACTCGCGCACTAACCTCTCCGCGCAGGTCGCGGCGGAGGTCAAGCGCCACTTCCCCGGCAAGCTCTGCTCTGCGGTCATACCGAGAAACGTCCGTCTGAGCGAAGCGCCGAGCTTCGGGCGCTCCATATTCGACTACGACCGCTCTAGCCGCGGCGCGGAGGCGTATCTTCGCCTCGCAGGTGAGATCGCACGCAAATTTTCCGGACAGGAGGTATAACCTATGTCACCCAAAAAGGGACTCGGACGCGGCCTCGGCAGTCTTTTCGGAGACGCCGCACTGCCAGACGCTGAACCCTCTTCCGCCGGGGACGGAGGCGGCACTCTTCTCCGCGTTGTCGACGTATTCCCCGACCCGGATCAGCCGAGAAAGTCCTTTGACCGGGACGCGCTCGAAGCCCTCGCGGACAGCATCCGCCGCTATGGAGTGCTTCAGCCGATAACCGTGAGACGTCGATCGCCGGAGGACGGCTATCTGATAATCGCGGGAGAGCGCCGCTGGCGCGCCGCACGGATGGCAGGCCTCGAGGAGATTCCGGCGCACGTCATCGAAGCGGACGACCGCCTCGCGGCAGAGCTCGCGCTCATCGAGAACCTTCAGCGCGAGGATCTCAACCCCATCGAGGAAGCCGAGGGCTACCGCTCACTCATAGACGGCTTCGGCTTTACGCAGGACGAGGTCGCGGACACCGTCGGCAAGGCCCGCACGACCGTCACGAACTCGCTCCGTCTGCTCACCCTCGGCGACGACGTGAAGGAGATGGTCCGCGAGGGACGCATCTCCGCCGGACACGCCAAGGGGCTTCTCACGCTCCGCCCGGAGCAGCAGAAGTCGGTCGCGATGGACACGATAGCGCGCGGACTGAGCGTGCGCGAGGTCGAGGCGGCGGCAAAGAAGATCCGCCTCGCCGAGGAGCGGGCAAAGAAGGGTCTGCCGCCGAAGCAGGCGGGCACGCGAGAAAAGAAACCCGCCCCCGCCGGAAGCGTAGAGAGCTATCTTGCCTCGATATCCGACGATCTCAGCCGCCTCTACGAACGGAAGGTGCGCGTCACCGGCGCGGGCAAACAGGGCAAGGTCGAATTTGAGTATTATGACATGAAGGACCTCAAACGGATACTCGAGGTATTTTTGAATCTCGCCGGAGGTAATGAGTGATGCCGGGAGAAAACGGGAACAATAACAAAAAAAAGACCAGCTTTCTTGTGATATATGCGGTAAGTCTTCTCACGATAGCGCTCGTGCTGCTCCTGCTGAGCTACTTCCAGCAGCAGCGCGCAAACGAGCAGATAGGCAGTCTTGAGAAGAAGCACGACATCTTCTCGACCTCGGCGCTTCAGTCGATAGACGAGATGCGCGAGGAGCTCTCCGAGCTTGAGGCCAAGAATCAGGAGCTCGAAGCGTCGCTCGCGAGTGCGCAGTCGGAAAACCGGAGCCTCGAGGAGCAAAACGGCGAGCTTGAAAAGAAGGTCTCCGCCCTCGAGGATGATTCGCTCGATTTGCAGGATCGCATATCCGAGCTGGAAAAGACCGCCGAGGACAACAAGGCGCTCTCCGCCGACCTTTGGCAGGTTGTCTCGCTCGTCGGCGATAAAAAGTACGCGGAGGCCGCCGATATCGCCGCACAGCGGCACGCCGCCATTTCGGAAGCGTTCTCCGGGAGCGCGGAGGGCTCGGCGGAGGCTGAGTTCTACGCGGCCTACCTTGCGGCGCTCGACAGACTGGAGACCCGCGGCTCGGTCGAGCTTGAAAGAGACGAAAACGACGCAGTCATAAACGTAAGTATCCCGGAAAAGGGGTAATATAGGAGGAACAACAAGATGCTTGACATTCGATACATCAAAGAGAACCCGGAGGAGGTCATCGCCCGCGCGGCAAAGAAGCTGAAGGACGTCCGCGAGGACGTCTACCGCCTCATCGAGCTGGATGCGTCCCGCCGGGCGCTCATAGCCAAGGGAGACGAGCTGAAGGCGGAGCAGAACCGCGCCTCGAAGCTCATACCTCAGATGAAGAAGAAAGGCGAAGACACGACAGAACTCCTCGCGAAGATGAAGGAGATAAGCGCGGCCGCCGCCGCCGCAGACGCCGAGCTCCGCGAGGTCGAAGCGGAGTACAGCGTCACCCTTCTCGGCCTGCCGAACCTGCCGGACGACGATCTCGTCGCCGGCGGCAAAGAGGCAAACGAGCCCATACGCTACTACGGCGAGCCCCACAAGTTTGATTTCGAGCCGAAGGACCACGTCGAGCTCTGCGAATCTCTCGGCCTTATCGACTACTCCCGCAGTGCAAAGCTCGCCGGCAACGGCTTCTGGATATACAAGGGCATGGGCGCGCGGCTCGAGTGGGCGCTTCTCAACTACTTTATCGACACACACGTTGCGGACGGCTACGAGATGATCCTCCCGCCGCACATGCTCCTGGAGGAGTGCGGCGTGACAGCGGGTCAGTTCCCGAAGTACAAAGACGAGGTTTACCACATCGCAAACCCGACCGACGACCGCTTCCGCTTCATGCTCCCGACCGCAGAGACCGCCCTTGTGAGCCTGCACCGCGACGAGATACTGAGCGAGAAGGATCTTCCGAAGAAGTATTTCGCCTACACCCCCTGCTTCCGCCGCGAGGCCGGAAGCTACCGCTCCGACGAGCGCGGCATGGTGCGCGGCCACCAGTTCAACAAGGTCGAGATGGTGCAGTACACCCTGCCCGAGAAGTCGGACGAGGCGTTCGAGGAGATGGTAGGCAAGGCGGAGGTGCTCGTTAAGGGTCTCGGCTTCCACTTCCGCACGGTGAAGCTCGCCGCCGGCGACTGTTCCGACCTCATGGCCCGCACCTACGACATCGAGATACACATCCCCTCGATGAACGGCTACAAGGAGGTCTCGAGCGTTTCGAACGCCCGCGACTTCCAGGCGCGCCGCGGCCGCATGCGCTTCAAGCGCGAGGGCGCGGATAAGACCGAGTTCCTGCACACATTGAACGGTTCCGGCCTCGCCACGAGCCGCATCTTCCCCGCCCTCGTCGAACAGAACCAGCGGAAGGACGGCTCGGTCGTGGTGCCGGAAGTTCTCCGCAAGTACCTCGGCGGCATAGAGCTTCTCACAAAGTAACCATGGACACGATATTCGCCCTCTCCACCGCGCCCGCCCGCAGCGGCGTGGCAGTGATAAGAATATCCGGAAAAGACGCGCACGAGCTCCTCGGGCGCGTCTTTCGCACGCGCCGGCCGCTCACACCTAGGATGATGACGCTCGGCGTCCTTCTCGACCGGGACGGCGAGACGGTAGACCGCTGCCTCGCGGTCATTTTCAGCGGCAGGGCAAGCTACACCGGCGAGGACTCGGCCGAGCTCCATCTCCACGGCTCACCCGCTGTCATATCCGCCGCGCTTGAAGCCCTTGCCGAGGCCGGGGGCCGCCCCGCCGAAGCCGGAGAGTTCACAAAGCGCGCATTTCTCAACGGCAAGCTCGACCTCAGCGAGGCTGAGGCCGTCGGCGAGCTTATCGCGGCGGAGACCTCGGACGCCGCGCGGAACGCCGCCGCAATGCTCGGCGGCGCGCTCGCCGGTCGTCTCCGCTCGGTATACGACGAGCTCACCGACATTCTTTCACACCTCGCGGCGGAGGTAGACTACCCGGAGGAGGACGTCGACCCTCTCACCCGCCGGGACGCAATAGAGGGAATGTTTCACGTGGAACATTCACTTGAGGAGATCCTTTCCCGTTCGGAGCGGGCTCACGCATTCACTCACGGCATCGAATGTGTCATACTCGGCGCGCCGAACGCCGGAAAGTCCACGCTCTTCAATGCCATACTCGGCGAGCAGCGCGCCATCGTCACCTCCGCTCCCGGCACTACACGCGACCTGCTTCGCGAGCACGCGTCGCTCGGAGGAGTACCGCTCCGCCTCACAGACACCGCTGGCCTCCGCGACTCCAGCGACGAGGCCGAGAGGATCGGCGTCTCCCGCGCAGAGACGGAGGCCGCCTCGTCCGCTCTTGCCCTTCTCTGCATCGACCGTTCCGCCTCACCAATTCCGGAGGATATCCGACGCGCGGTTAGCGCGGCAAGGAGCGCCGGCCGTGCGATAGTCGTCGCGACCAAGTGCGACCTCCCGCCGGACGGCCGTGCCCTGCAGACAATATCCGGCGCGGCGGCGGAGCTCAACTGCGGCACGGTCGAATTGTCCCTTTTGAGTACTGACGGCAAAGAAATCTCCCTTCTCCCGCTCGAAAAAGAGCTCGGACGTCTCTACGACCGTGGCTCGCTCCGCTTTGACGGAACACTTCTCAGCTCTGCACGGCAGTTTGCTGCCGCCCGCGCCGTTTTGGAAGCGGCAAAGTCTGCAAGGACGGCGCTCGAGCGTGGAGTCGAGACCGACGTCGCCCTCACCGACGCGGAACGTGCCGCATCCCGGTTCGGAGAGCTCTTCGGCCGCGCCGCGCCGCAGGACATCATAGACAAGGTGTTTGCAAACTTCTGCGTCGGAAAATAGTATTCCTACTCGGTTTTGCTTTTCAGAAACTCCATAGTCGCCCATCCGGCGACGCCGTCCGCATAGAGCCCGTTCTCCGATTGACAGCGCCTCAGCGCCGCCTCGGTGGCGGGCCCGAATTTTCCGTTCGGCTCGGCGTCGAGATAACCGAGGTCGTGAAGCATTATCTGAAGCTCGAGCACGTCCGAGCCGGTCATGCCGCTTTTCATACCTCTGAACGGAGCGGAATCGTACTTTATATAGATAGGTGTCCCGTAGCTCACAAGCCCCTTCAGCTCGGCGACGTCCTTATTCAGCATCCTTATACATCCGTGCGACGCGTTGACCTTCCCTATCGTCCACGGCTCCACCGTCCCGTGTATGCCAAACTTTCCCCACGGACAGCTTATCGCTATCCAGCTTCCGCCGAAGCCCTCGCCCCAGTCCCCTTCGCCGAGAGTCTGCCACTCCCCAAGCGGAGACGGCGTACTTTTCTTTCCGCCGGAGCAGGGCCAGGTCTTTTCGATCTCACCGTCCTTATACAGCGTGAGAGTAAGCGCGTCCAGATCCACAAGTATGCTTCTCCCGTGCTCCGCAGGAGAAAACACCGGCATTTGATAGAGCGGGTAGTACGGCAGTCCCTCTATTTCCGGAAAATATCTATGTATGAGCCACGCATCAAGAAACCCCAGGGCCAGCGTCGCAAGAGCGATCGCCGCCATAAGTCCTATCAGAGCCACGGCCTCAAGGACGGCTCTCTTCCTTATAACAAGCATAATTTTCTCCTCCGGAGAATAAACATATATTTTACACAGACTTATTCTTTCCTGTTGAGGAAAAATGTCGAAAACCTCTCCGCGGCGAAGAGTATAAAACATATCAATAAAGTATGTGGATACACAACTCCGTATTCATCAGACTTTTTAACACCATCCGGATACCTCAAACACCTGTCCCGCAGACGTTTCGCATCTTTCCCCACAATCCGCAATTCCTAAAGACTACTCCCGCTTCTAAAAAATATGATATACTCCTTTCTTTTATGAGTGAAATTTTTTCTTTTCTTTATTTTGAGAAGAAAACCTGTGCAAAACAAAAAGGACGCGGAGAGTTCTCCGCGTCACTATTTCGAAAAATATCGGCTTTTACGTCAGTTTCCAGTCTCTATACCTTATTCTATCTTCCAGTCGTGAACGCCTCCGCGCTGCATCGCCGTCAGTATCCTCTCCTTCAACTCCGGGAACTTTTCCCGCAGCTCGCGGACGAGCACCTTTGTCTCCTCGCGCTTAGTATTCCCGTCCGCGGGACACACCTTTTCCGCCACCGGAAGAGCGAGCTCCCGTGCAAGCTTCGAGCATCTCCACTCGTCGCAGTATATAAGCGGCCTTATGACCGTTATCCCGCTCCTGTCGAGATGCGTGACGGGAGAGAAGCAGGACACCCGCCCCTCATAGAAAAGACTCATAAGGAAGGTCTCGACCGCGTCGTCGAGGTGGTGCCCGTAGGCGACCTTATTACAGCCGAGACTTTTTGCCGCGTCGTTTATCGCGCCTCTCCTAAGCTTTGCGCAGAGCGAGCAGGGGTGCTTCTCCTTTCTTATATCGAAAACTATCTCCTTTATGTCCGTCCTTATCACTGTAAACTCAACGCCAAGACGCGCACAGTACTCCGATATTGCAGAATAATCGAGCCCAAAGCCGGCGTCTATAGAAACGGCGCGCAGTCCAAAGCGCTTGGGATAGAACTTCGCAAGCGAAGCAAGCGCCGTAAGCGTCACGAGCGAGTCCTTCCCGCCCGATACCCCGACGGCCAGAACGTCCCCATCGCTTATCATCTTATAGTTGTCCACTGCCTTGCGGACAAGTCCCAGAAGTCTCTGCACTGCGGCGCCTCCAATAAAAATTGAAAATTGAAAGTGAGAATCAGCGAGAATAAGTGAGATTTACTGAGAAAACAGGAGCACTCAAAAACATAACACGAATTTCGCAAAAAAACTATTGACAGTCAAAAAATGTTGTGGTATAACTAATCCTGCACCGGTAAAAGGAGGTTTTGTGTCCGCTCGGACCCGTTACCCGCACGGATATTGTACCGCACCGCCGGCAAACCGTCAATATTTTTGAGAAGCGCGCATGCGCTCTCCCAAAGCAAACAATGCAGCGATCCCTGAACGGGATGATCGAACGGAGGAAGAAAAATGCCCACCTTTATGGCAAAAGCAGCGACTTATGAGCGCCATTGGTATATTATCGATGCCGCCGGAAAGCCGCTCGGACGTACCGCCGCCCTTGCCGCGTCGATTCTTCGCGGCAAGCACCGCCCCGACTTTACCCCTCATGTTGACTGCGGTGACTTTGTCATCATAGTCAACGCGAAGGATGCGATACTCACCGGCGGCAAGCTCGGTAAGAAGGTCTACTATCATCACAGCGGATGGGTCGGCGGCCTCAAGGAGACCCGCTATGACCGTCTGATGGCCACCCGTCCGGAGTTCGCGATGGAGCTCGCGGTCAAGGGTATGCTCCCGCACAACACTCTCGGCGCGAAGGCGTTCCAGCGCGTTCACATCTACGCCGGACCGGAGCATAAGCATGCGGCTCAGAAGCCGGTACCCTACGAAGGAGGAAATAACTGATGTATACTCCGAAGAAGCCTTATCACTACGGCACCGGCCGCCGCAAGAGCTCGGTCGCCCGCGTACATGTCTATGAGGGCGGCACCGGCAAGATAACCATCAACGATCGCGACATCGACAAGTACTTCGGCCTAGACACCATGAAGATCATCGTCCGCCAGCCGCTCGTCGCCACCGATCTTCTCGGCAAGGTCGACATCGAGTGCAAGGTCCAGGGCGGCGGCTTCACCGGTCAGGCAGGTGCTATCCGTCACGGCATAGCCCGCGCCCTGCTCAAGATGAACGAGGAGTATCGCCCTGTTCTCAAGCAGGCCGGCTACCTCACCCGCGATCCGCGCATGAAGGAACGTAAGAAGTACGGCCTCAAGGCTGCACGTAAAGCTCCGCAGTTCAGCAAGCGTTAACCTTCATCAGACTTTTACAGGATTACAAGTACTTCTTGCGCTCCTCCCGCCGAAGGCGGGCGGCGCGAGCGCCGTACATTTTGCCGCGTTGCGGCAAAATGGCGCAGGCGGAATTCACTTCCGCCGAGCATGTTAAATGACAGGGCACCCAAACGATGCAGAGCATCTGTTTGGGACACGCAAGAAGTACGGCCTGAAAGCAGCCCGTAAAGCTCCGCAGTTCAGCAAGCGCTGACTTTTCAGAAATTTTCAGACGCTACTACTGCTTGCAGTTGAATTTGCCCCCGGGAGATCCCGGGGGCGCTTTTTATACTTTGTTCGGTTTTACGCAGACAAATATATCCATAAAATCGGATTCAACATCCGCGTCGTTCTCATTCCGGCTACGCGGATGAACCTTGGCCCTCATATATCTGTACCCTCTTAGGCTCTGCGAGTCGATGTTTCCGATGATTTTAATACGAGCACTCGCATCGGTGATTAGGAGTTTTTGGCACTGCGATTCGATTGCATATGATTTTTATTTGTTCGATAAACATGAATTTATCCGTTTGTAAACTCTCGGTCAAAAGCTCTCACTGTATCACGGTTCCGTTCATCGTCATAAATGTCCGATTCGAAAAATTTGCCACCGTAAAGCTCCTTCAAATATTCTTCTTTCAGTTCCATGGCCATAAACGAGGGATAATTGTCCCCCTCCGCATCTGTTATTCCGTAAACGTCCGCTTCCTTGAACCCAAACCGGGGATAGCACTCCGGTCTTCCGAAAAACAGAATCGCACCGTGATCAAGCTGTTTTGCCCGTTCTATCATTGCCCGGATCAGCGCCCCTCCGACGCCCCTCCGCTGATATTCGGGCAACACGCTCAGCAGCCCAAGGTTCAGTACGGGAAGCACCCGGTTTTCCTTTTTTACGACCGCATTACTGCAAATAATATGCCCAACGATCGCACCGTCTTTCAATTCCGCAACCAAACTGAGCGCCATGATCCCATCCCGGCGCCGCAATTCATGGACCATCCAATGCTCATAGAGGCAGCCGATCTGCCCACGCTTGATCCTGTCGTGATACCCGAAGGCGGCTCTCGTTATTTCTTCTACTCTACGATAATCTTTTTCTTCTTCCGGTCTGACGTTTATATTTATGCGATCCCTTCAATTCATGTTTGTCTCTCGGACATGAAATGATGATACCGCAGATTTGTGAAAAAATCTACCGAGCAGACAGAAAACGAAGCGGCAGGGATACCCCATGCCGCTTCCAAAATGTGATTATTGATTTTGTTGGCGTATTGCGCAGCAAAAGCGCGCTCACTCCGCCGAGAAGGTCATGCCGTTGAATCGGCTCGCGGCGGACGGGACGTCTGTCTTCAGCACCATCTCCGCGGCGTCTGCCGCACCGGCGCATGCCGCGCGGACGGTCTTCAGCTCGCCGGGCGGGAAGTGCCCCGTGACCCAGTTTATCAGCTCGTCTCCGCGGGCCTCCCCGCCGCCGACGCCTATCCGTATCCTCGGGAAGTTCTGTCCGCCGAGCTGCGCTATTATCGATTTGAGACCGTTGTGACCGCCTGCGGAGCCGTCCGCACGGACGCGGATCTTTCCGAGCGGTATCGAGATGTCGTCGCAGAGCACGAGCACTCGGTCGTTTGGGATCTTGTAGTAGAACGCCGCCGCCATTATCGCGTCGCCGGACAGGTTCATAAATGTCTGCGGCTTCATCAGAAACAGCTTCTTGTCGCCGAGCTTGGCCTTGCCGCAGAGAGCGTTGAAGCGCTTGGACGTGACCGAGGCTCCGAGCCGCTCCGCAAAGATGTCGAGCGCCATAAAGCCCGCGTTGTGGCGGGTGTTCTCGTAGTTTGCGCCGGGATTTCCGAGCCCGGCGACGATGTAATCAAAGGGGGATGTCATTTCGTTCTCCTGATTATTATGATAACTAAAAGTAATATAATAATATTAAATATCCTGAACGTATTACTTGTTCTCGTGCTTTGCCCTGTACCGCTTCACCCAGTCCTCTTTGTTTACCGTGTACGCGCGGCCTATCGCGAGCGCGTCCGCCGGTACCTCGTCGGTGACGGTCGTTCCCGCAGCCGTGAACGCTCCCTCGCGGACGGTCACCGGTGCGACGAGATTCGTGTTGCATCCGATGAACGCGTCATCCCCGATGGTCGTACGGTGCTTCTGGTAACCGTCGTAGTTGCAGGTGACGGTGCCGCAGCCGAAATTGACTCTGCTCCCGACGTCGCTGTCGCCGACGAAGGTGAGATGGCTCGCCTTGGTGCCGTCCCCGATGTTCGAGTTCTTGAACTCGACGAACGCTCCGACGCGGCAGTGCTCGCCTATCACGCAGTTCGGGCGGACGTGCGCGAACGGCCCGACGGTCGTGCCCTCCCCTATCCTGCTGTCGTAGACCTGCGAGGCGTTCACCGTGACGCCGGAGGCTATCTCCGAGTTCTCGACTATCGAGTTCGGCCCGATAACGGCGCCGGAGCGTATAGTTGTCCTGCCGCGCAGTATACAGCCGGGAAGCACCGTCGCGCCCGGCTCGACCGTGACTGTCGGTGCTATGAAGACTGTCGCGGGCCCGACGATGCGCACGCCGGAGGCGAGAAGCCTTGCTATGACCTCACGGCGAAGCTCCTCCTCCGCCTCGGCAAGTCTTGTAAAGTCACGGTAAGGGACGGCGTTGGACGTGAGCGTTCCGCTCTCGAGCGTCTCCTTCAGCGTCTCGGGGGTGAAGAACACCGGCTCGGCGAGCTCGAACACATCGTCGCCCGCCGCGTCCGTGAGGGACGGCGCTAAGACAGAGCGCATCTCCTCGTCCGCCCCGCCATAGACGACCTGCGCGCCGATGCTCTCAAGCGAGTGGGCGAGGTGTACGTAAAGCGGCGTAAAGAGGACCTGCGAGCGCCAGAGCGCTTCGGTTTCGGGGCAGACGGTGAGCTTCAGGGTCAGCATGAGAATTACTCCTTATATAGATAGTAAGATGAAAACATCTTGATCTCGCGGCGGCTCGAACGGCCCGCCGCGGCGCGGGACGCGCGCCATATACTACATATTATCACAGAAGCGGAAAAAAAGCTACATTCGGGACGCTTTTACGGATAAATTTTCGGCGCGGTGAGCCCCTGCGCCGCGTATTGACAAAACCTCCCCGCGCGGATATAATATGTGTACACGCGCGGCGGAAGCCGCCGGAAAATACGGCAAACAGCGGCGGAAGCGCGCGAAAAACCTCGTAGATCTGTCCCTCGGGACTTTTTATATGCGGGTTCGCTCCCGCGAAAGGAGAAATTAAAGTGGCGGACAAGAAAAAGCTCGTTGAGGCGATAACCTCGCGCGACGTGGACTTCGCGCAGTGGTACACCGACGTCGTGACGAAGGCCGAGCTTATTGACTACTCCCCGATAAAGGGCTTCACGATAATGCGCCCGTACGCGTGGGCCATATGGGAAAACATCCAGAATCTCTTTGACGCGGAGTTCAAGCGCACCGGGCATGAGAACGTCTCGATGCCCCTGCTCATACCGGAGAGCCTTCTCCAGAAGGAGAAGGACCACGTCGAGGGCTTCGCGCCGGAGGTAGCGTGGGTCACTCACGGCGGCGAGGCGAAGCTCGAGGAGCGGCTTTGCATCCGTCCCACGAGCGAGACGCTGTTCTGCGACCACTTCTCCCGCGTTGTGCAGAGCTACCGCGACCTGCCCAAGAAGTACAACCAGTGGTGCTCGGTCGTGCGCTGGGAGAAGACGACGCGCCCGTTCCTGCGCGGCCGCGAGTTCCACTGGCAGGAGGGCCACACCCTCCACGAGACCCGCGAGGAGGGCGAGCAGGAGACCCTGATGATGCTCGACATCTATGCCGACATCGCGGAAAACGCGCTCGCCATGCCCGTCATAAAGGGACAGAAGACCGAGTCGGACAAGTTCGCCGGCGCGGAGGCGACCTACTGCATCGAGAGCATGATGCACGACGGCAAGAGCCTCCAGGCGGGCACGACCCACTTCTTCGGGGACGGCTTCTGCCGCGCCTACGACATACAGTACACCGGCCGCGACAACAAGCTCCATCACCCGTTCCAGACCTCGTGGGGCGTCTCGACGCGCCTCATTGGCGGCATCATCATGACCCACGGGGACGACAACGGACTGCGCCTGCCGCCCGCCGTCGCGCCGATACAGGTCGTTGTCGTGCCGGTGGCGACGCACAAGCCGGGCGTCACCGAGGTCGCCGAAGCGCTCGTCGAAAAGCTTACGATGGCCGGCATCCGCGCGAAGGGCGACTTCTCGGACAACAGCCCCGGCTGGAAGTATGCCGAGTACGAGATGAAGGGCGTGCCGCTCCGCCTCGAGATAGGCCCGCGCGACATCGAGAACGGCGTCTGCATGGCCTCGAAGCGTACAGGCGGGGAGAAGTTCACGATATCGCTCGACACCGCCGCGGAGGGCGCAAAGACCGCCCTCGACGACGTGCAGCGCGAGCTCTACGAGCAGGCGCTTCAAAACCGCGCGAGTCGCATCTACACCGCAAAGACCCTCGAGGAAGCGGCGGAGAAGGTGAAAAACCGCATGGGCTTTGTGAAGATGATGTGGTGCGGGGACGAGGCGTGCGAGGACGCCGTCCGCGAGAAGGTCGGCATCCAGAGCCGCTGCATCCCGTTCGAGCAGGAGCAGGTAGGCGACGTCTGCCCGGTCTGCGGCAAGCCCGCAAAGCATATGGTGATCTGGGGGCAGTCGTATTAAAGCGGCTATCGCCGCTTTTCGCGGGAAATCGCGCGAGCACGCGAAGCGTGCTCACTTACCAATTTCCCGCGAGAAGTTCACTTGAAATTGCGCAGGCGCAATTTCAAGTGAAGCCGTCGGACAAAGCGGAGCTCTGCCGACGGCATGCGCTCCGCTACGCGCCGAGTTTTTTGCCTCCGGCAAAAAATCGACGCACGCTCCGCGCAAAGTATTTTTCCCGACGTACACGCCGTCGGGAAAAATGATTTGAATTTGTTTCGCGCCTTTGGCGCCTTTCGACTCGCACAATGTCGGGACGTCGGCGCGAAGCGCCGAGGTCTGATGCGCCCGGTAGAAGATCGGATGCGGTACAGGTTCGCGGGCGCATTCTCTGCGAGGCGGACGCTCCCCCGCGCGGAAGGTTCCACATGAAACATCCTCCCGATGCGGACGGGCGCGGCGGCGGCCGCGCGAAACAACAGAATACCCCTATACGCCCGACGAAGTCGGGCGTATAGTCGTCTCTTATTATTACTTGGAGTATATATAGATGCAGAAATTACTTGACGCAATCGGAAAACTGTCGGAATACCGCGTCCTCGTGGAAGCGCTCGAGCGGGGCGAGAGCCCCGTCGCGGCGGGAGGACTCGGCACGGTACACAAGGCACTCGTCGCGGCGGCGCTCGCCCGGGACACCGGACGGCCGCTTTTCCTTGTCTGCCCGGACGACGAGGACGCGAAGAACGTCGCGGCGGACTGTGCCTCGCTTCTCGGGGAGGCAGTCGTGCTCCCGCCGAGGGAGTTCGACTTCGCGGGGGTGGAGGCGAGCTCGCGCGAGTGGTCGCACCGCCGCATAGCGGCGCTCGAAGCGATACGGAACGGTGCGTGTGCCGTCGCAAGCGTCGAGAGCGCGTCCGCGCGGACGCTCCCGCCCGACGCCTTCCGGCGTCTCCGCCTCGAGATAACGCAAGGAATGACCCTCGACCCGGACGCGCTCGTCGATTTGCTCGAGTCGTCCGGCTACGCGCAGTCATACGCCGTCGAGGGCGTGGGGCAGTATTCGCGGCGCGGCGGGATAGTGGACTTCTACTCCCCCTCCGAGGAGCTTCCGATACGCATAGAGTTCTGGGGGGACGAGGTGGACACGCTCGCTCCGTTCGACCCGCAGACCCAGCGGCGCGGGGACGCGGCGGAGCGATGTCTGCTCCTTCCCGCGTCCGAGACGGTCGTGAGCGCGGCGGAGGGAGGCGCGGACGGCGTCGCAAAAAAGCTCCGCGCCCTCGCCGCGCGCCAGAAGGAGGGCGCGCTGAAGACGACGCTCCTTGAGGACGCCGAGCGCTTCGAGAACCTCCGCTCCTTCCCCGCCGCCGACCGGTGGCTGGATTTGATATATGACGAGTTCGCGACGGCGATGGACTACCTTCCCCCGGACGCGCTCGTTGTCCTGTTCGAGCACCGCCGCTCCTCCGAGCGCGGAAGCGCGCTCGAGTGGCGGAACGGCGAGGACATAACCGACCTGCTGAAAAGCGGGAAGCTCCATCCCCGCCACGCGAAATTCTACGAAGACATAAACGGACTGTACAGACGCGCCACCGATATACCGTTTGTATATCTCGACAGCTTCATCGGCTCGGGCTATCCCGTCCCGCCGAAGCGGCTCGAGACCTTCTCGATGCGCCAGCTCCCAAGCTACGGCGGCAGTCTCGACACCGCCGCAAGCGAGGTGCGGCACTATCTCGACGCGGGCGAGGGCGTCGTCCTGCTCTCGGCGGACGAGCACCGCGCGCGGCGGCTGATGGAGCTGCTCTTCGAGCGCGGCATAAACTCTCAACTAGACTACGAGCTGAAGGAGCTCCCGCAGCCGGGACGTTCCCGCATAGCGCTCGGACGGCTCACCGCCGGATTCGAGCTGCCGGAGGCGGGGCTTGCAGTCATGACCGAGGGGCAGATCATCCGCGAGGGACGCTCCTCGAAGCGGAAGCCGGCAAAGAAGTCGGCGGCGAACCGCGTCAAGAGCTACGCCGACCTCACGGCGGGCGACTACGTCGTCCACGACGACTACGGCATAGCGCAGTTCGTCGGCATAGAGACCCTCGAGGTGGACGGCGCGAAGCGCGACTACGCGAAGCTCCGCTTCCTCGGCACCGACGTGCTCTACCTGCCCGCGACGCGGCTCGACGTCATATCGAAGTACATCGGCGCGGGCGAGGCGACGGAAGTCCGCCTCTCGAAGATGGGCGGCGCGGAGTGGAAGCGCTCGAAGTCCCGCGCGAAGGCGGCGGCAAAGGAGCTCGCGGGCGAGCTGATAAAGCTCTACGCCGCGCGCGCACGGACCGAGGGCGTCGTCTGCGAGCCGGACGACGCGATGCAGCGCGAGTTCGAGGAGCGCTTCGAGTTTGACGAGACGCCGGACCAGCTCGCCGCCGTGAAGGAGATAAAGCGGGACATGGAGCGTCCGGTGCCGATGGACCGCCTGCTCTGCGGAGACGTCGGCTTCGGCAAGACCGAGGTCGCTCTCCGCGCGGCGATGAAGTGCATCCTCTCGGGCATGCAGGCCGCGATACTCGTGCCCACGACCGTCCTCGCGCAGCAGCACTACCTCACCGCGTCCCGCCGCTTTGCGGGCTTTGCCGCGAACATCGAGGTGATGAGCCGCTTCCGCACCCCGGCGGAGCTGAAGCGCGTCGCGGCAGCGACGGCGGCGGGTCAGGTCGACCTGCTCATAGGCACGCACAGAATACTCCAGAAGGACGTGAGCTTCAAGAAGCTCGGTCTGCTCATAGTGGACGAGGAGCAGCGCTTCGGCGTCATGCACAAGGAGCGCCTCAAGGAGATAAGCCGGGGCGTGGACGTCCTCACCCTCTCCGCGACGCCGATACCCCGTACCCTCAACATGGCGCTCAGCGGCATACGCGACATGTCGGTGCTCGAGGACCCGCCGCGCGACCGTCTGCCGGTGCAGACCTACGTCCTCGAGCAGGACCGCGCGATACTCACCGAGGCGATGCGCCGCGAGATAGGGCGCGGCGGGCAGGTGTACTACCTGCACAACCGCGTCGAGACGATAGACCGCACCGCCGCACGTATCCGCGAGGACCTCGGCGGCGAAGAGAGCGGCATAGTCGTCGCGACGGCGCACGGCCAGATGAGCGAAAAGGAGCTCGGCGACGTGATGGACCGCGTCGAGCGCGGCGAGGTTCAGGTGCTCGTCTGCACGACGATAATCGAGACCGGCATAGACATCCCGAACGTGAACACCCTCATCGTCGAGGACGCGGACAGGTACGGCCTCGCGCAGCTGCACCAGATACGCGGGCGCGTCGGACGGAGCCGCCGCCGCGCCTACGCCTACCTCTGCTACAGGAAGGGCAAGGCGCTCTCCGACATAGCGGAAAAGCGCCTCACGGCGATACGCGAGTTTGCGGAGTTCGGTGCGGGCTTCAAGATAGCCATGCGCGACCTCGAGATACGCGGCGCGGGCAACCTCCTCGGCGCGGCGCAGTCCGGCCACCTCAACTCGGTGGGCTACGACATGTATCTCAAACTGCTCGAGGACGCCGTACTCGAGGAGCGCGGCGAGAAGCCCAAGAGCGCGGGCGAGTGTACGGCGGACCTCGCCGTTGAGGCGCGCATACCCGAGAGCTACATCGCAAACTCCGGCGAGCGGATGGACCTCTACCGCCGCATGGCGCTCGCGCGCACCGAGGACGAGGCGAGCGAGCTTATCGACGAGCTCTGCGACCGCTACGGCGACCTGCCGCGCGAGGTGTACGCGCTCCTCCGCGTGGCTCTGCTCCGCGCGAAGGCGGGCGCGGCGGGCATCCGCGAGATCGCGCAGAAGGGTGACACCGTCCGCTTCTACCTTGACGAGGAAGCGCTCCGCTCGGAGGAGGCGGGCGCGGTGTCGATAGAGGCGGTGAGCCGCGTCTGCACCGAGCCGAAGTACCGCAGCGTCCTCCGCTTCGAGGCGGGACGCTCGCGGCAGAGCGGCGGCGCGTCGCCGGCGAACTCCCGCGCGCCCGGCGCGGGGCGTCCCGCGCTCGCGCTGAAGCTCCCGCGCGGCGCGGACGTGCTCGACGCGGCGGAGAAGTTCGTGGACGAGCTGATAAAGTAAAAAACGAGGCCTGCCGCGAGGTTTTGCTTCGCGGCAGGCCGTTTTTCAACCTGCGAAAAGATATTGCCTATAGACAACGAGCATATACGCGGCTTTCACGCCCAGATACGCAAACACGAGGAAGCACAGCCACAGCCCGAACCGCGCGAGCGGCCGCGCGCGGAAGTGATACATCGCCCACAATGCCGCAGGTATGACAACGAGCTTATACGCCGCCGCTATCCAAGGCGAGCCGAGCAGCACCGCGAAGAACGGGTTGCCCTCCCGCATGCCGGGAATGCGGCCTATGCCGAAAAGCGTGTAAGCAAAATCGACGAGGCTGAGTATCTGCGTACCAATGGCGAGGAGCAAGTACAGCCGCCGCGAGCGAGGCAAAGAGCTTTCCACTAAACCGCCTCCTCAAATCAACATCGGTGTGACACGGCGTCCCAAGGGGACGGTTCTTGTGAGTCGCTTCGCGCCCCACGAATAACCGTCCCCTTGAACCGCCTCCTGCCTCACGGGGACGGTTTTTGTGGGACACCGGAGCGTAAGCGTAGGTGGTTCACAAGAACCGTCCCCAGTGGGGCTGCAAAAGAACCGTCCCTCTGTCACGCAGAGAATGTTCCGTCATCTGTCGCGGGGATCAGCCGGCGAACAGGGTGGAAAGCAGTTCCGCAAGAGCAGGATCGCTGTAACCGGCGTCCAGCGTCTTACTGCTAACAATTGAATCGGCGTTATCACGGATAAATTCCATCGCACCGAGGTATCCTTCTATATCTTTCTTGCCCTCTCCGCTGTTTAAGTAATCTTTATATTCTGGTGTATCTATGACGCCCTGCATAAGCGTAAGTATTTCACCATATGCTTGGCTTGGCTTTAAACCGTTTTCGCCGTTTATCGCATTGGTAATATAATGGTCGTAATATTCGGCTACTGTACCGGTAAAGTTTCTTCCTTCACCTTGATTCCAAATTGTTACAGTGGTGTTTTTCCCGGCTTCGCTCTTAGCGTAACCTGTAATCATGGCATAAAACATTGCATTTGCGCTGGCAAGACGTGCTTGTGAACCGTCTCCCTCCTTAAGTGCCGGAGTTGTTGAGAGGCGACCATTCTTCATGTCCTCAAGAAGACCGTCAACCGTCCAACAATCAGATTGCATTGCCGATTGCACCACCAACGCGCGAACGGCAGCTTTTTTATAGTCATCTGTTCCGGGTGTATATCCGGCTTTTTTAAGCATATCCATGATATCTTTTGTCAGATACTGTTCGGGGGAAACACTTTCGACAACGCCAGTTACTCCGGTAACCAGTTTATCAATTTCGCCCATCAAACCGTCCATGGTCATGTTTTTACCGAAACTGGAGTTGTTGAAGCTCTCAATGTTTTCCTCATTCGTTGTAAGTGTGAAATCGCCTACCTCTGTTGACCATTCCCACATGGTTTTACCTGCGGCATTAATCCCCTTTTTCACCAATTTTCTGTTCTCACCAAATATAAATTCGTTTTCCCCTAAACTGGCATAGAAGCCTTGGGTTTGATTGTACAAAAGCGCCTTAACAACCTTAAAAGCCGTGTTTGCATTGCCTTCAAAATACTTAAAGAACGCATCGTTCAACCCAGCTATACCGGCGGAAGATACTTCACTTACTTTTTGTTCGGTAAGTGCTGCCGTAGCCATCTCGGGCAGCTCGCCGTCAGTATACCCCACATCGTACAGCGCCGAGCGGAACGACTCGTTGACGGCGCCGAGCAGCACCTGATCCGCCGCCTCATTTGCCTTGGTGATGTACCCCGTGTACACCGGGTACGCGACCGCCGCGAGGATGGCGAGAATCGCGATCACCACGATCAACTCGACCAAGGTAAAGCCTTTCCTGTCTTCTTTCAGAGTTTGTCCTTTCATTGTTGAACCTCCTAACAGAGTGTTTTCCTTCGTCAAAATCGACAAAGGTCATGCGGAACTACCGTCGGGAGGCCCCGTTTTTTCGACATTATTGGTATAATGTCAACTGCGCACATTTCGGTTTGCTTCAAAATCGGGCTGAATCGTTTCTGTTTTGCACAAATCAGAAAATTTGGGCGCGCTTTCGCACACCCTCCCGCTCCTTTGCTTTCAAAAGGAGCGCCGAGGGTGTGCCGACTACACTCAAAATATGTAAATCAAGCCTGTTTTCAGGGAAATTTCCTTACAGCTCTTGACTTCTTTGGCAGAGTGACTATAATAATAATTGATTTTATGCGGACGCGGCATGCCGTCCGGCTCTGTTTGATCGACATTATACCAATAATGTCGATTTTTTGTTGTCCGGCCTACGCCGTTCGCCGCCTGCCCGACGGTCGGTACTCCGTGTCCGGGATGAGGTCTAGTTCCTCGAGCATAGCCCTGTGTTCCGCGCCCGTCGTCATGATATAGATGCGCGTCGTGTTGACACTGCTGTGACCGAGCACGTCAGCGAGCTTGGCGATGTCATGGCTCCGCTCGTAGAACATCCGGGCGAACAGCTTCCGCAGGTTATGCGGGAAGACTTTCGCCTCCGGGACGCCGGACTTTCGCGCGAGGCGCTTCATCATCGCCCAGACCGTGCCTCGCCCGACGGGGTTGCCGTGACGGTCGAGGAAGATCGCGCCGGAAGTGACGCCTTGCTCCTCCGCGTACTGCAAAAGCAGAGTTTTCAGCTTGTGGGTGAGCAGGATGGAGCGCGTCTTGCCCTTGCAGGTCACCGACAGCGCGCCGCGCCGCACGCCCTCGACGGTGAAATACCGCAATTCCGAGATGCGTATCCCGGTGGAGCATATCGCCTCGAGGATGAGTCGCTCGCGGGACGACGCCGCGCCGAGCAGGCGGAGGTATTCGTCGCGGGTGAGCTCGCATTCCTCGGGACGGAACGCCTCGCGCTGGACGCGCGTCCGCTCGGCGCGGCAGTCCTCCCGCCCGACAAAGCGGAACAGAGCGTTCAGCGACGCGAGCATCGTGTTCACGCTGGACGGAGAGTAGCCGGAGGAGATGAGCGCGTCGCGATACTCAAGCGTCAGCTCCGGCGAGACGGGACGCCCCGCGAGAAACCGCGCGAACTCGCGCGCGTCGTGCAGGTACTTCTCGCGCGTGCAGACACTGCGCCGCTTCGCTTCGAGCTCGCGCGCGAAGGCGGAGAGAATTTCCGGAGTAAGAACCAAATTTGTCATTTTCATAGAGACTTCCTTGGGGTAAAGTTGATAATATGATGATACATCATATTTTTACCCGATAAGTCTCAACTTTGCGCGGCAAAAAGCCCCGCGAAACATACGTTTCGCGGGGCTTTCGGTGTTGACGCCTTACTGATGATTCGTAATGTTAATGGTGAGATCCTTCAAATCGGTGTCGAGCTGGCGGTCGGTGCGGCGCGAGTCCACGACCTGATCGACCGAGTACATGATGGTCGAATAGTGCCGCCCGAGCGCGCGCCCTATCTCGGGGAAGCTCAGCTTCGTCATCGTTCGCATGAGGTAGCCCGCGACCTGGCGGGCGTGCGCGGTGCGCGCGTCGCGCCGCTTGCCCGCGAGCGACCCTCGGTCGAGGTCGAAGAACCGCTCGACCTCCTCGATGATGATGTCCGCCGTGGGCTCGCTCTTCTCGGTGAACACGTCGCCAATAGCGTGCTGTGCCGTCGCGACGGTTATCGGCTCGCGGAGCAGCGCGGAGTAAGCGCCGAGCTTTTTCACGACGCCCTCTATCTGCCGGACGTTGGAGGTGATGTTCTCCGCGACGTACATCGCGACCGCGTCCGGCATGTCCATGCCGATGGCGCTCGCCTTCGAGCGGACTATCACCACCCGCGTCTCGAGGTCGGGCGGCTGAACGTCGCATATCACGCCCCACTCGAAGCGCGTGCGGAGCCGTTCCTCGAGGCGGCTCATCTCCTTCGGCGGACGGTCGGACGTGAGGACTATCTGCTTGCCCGCTTCGTGCAGGGCGTTGAAGGTGTTGAAGAACTCCTCCTGCGTGGCCTCCTTGCCCGCGATGAACTGTATGTCGTCAACGAGGAACAGGTCGCTCGAGCGGTACTTCTCGCGGAACTCCCGCTCGCGTCCGGCGCGGAGACGTCCCTCGCGAATAGCCTCGATGAGCTCGTTTGTGAAGTCCTCCCCGCGCACGTAGGTCACGCGCTTTGCGGGAAAGCGCCGGCGGAACTCGTTTGCTATGGCGTAGAGCAGATGGGTCTTGCCGAGACCGCTGCCGCCGTAGATGAAGAGCGGGTTGTAGCTCGTCGCCTCCCCCGCCGCGACGGCCTGCGCCGCCGCGTGTGCAAAGCGGTTCGAGCCGCCGACGATGAAGTTCTCGAACGTGTACTCGCTCCCGACGCCCGCCGCGTCCGGCTTCTCCCGCTCCGCGATGTAGGCGCGCGCCTCCTCCTCGCCCGCGAGCAGGCGAAGCTGCACCGGCGCGCCGACCTCCTCGAGCAGGAGCCGCTCGATGTTCTGCCGCTGACTGCGCTCTATCCAGTCCCGCGAGACGGTGTTCTCACAGCAGAGCACGAAGTATTCGCTCGTGATATCCACGCCCTTGGCGTACTCTATGTAGGTGTCTATGACGAGGCTTGACAGGTCGCCGCGCAGGGCGTTCATCACCGAGCGCCATATCGCCTGCGCGCGTTCCGTATTACATCTGGGCATCTTCAGGTTATCTCCCTTAATTCCTTGTTTTTGGGGACTTTTCCC
This sequence comes from uncultured Clostridia bacterium, assembly GCA_947585215.1. GTDB lineage: Bacteria > Bacillota > Clostridia > Oscillospirales > JAAYOS01 > CANRIN01. The sequence goes on along the minus strand of CANPWY010000005.1, from coordinate 4,842 downwards.
CATATACAGCCTCGTTCTGCGACAGGTAATCGCGGATGAGGTCGTAGTCCGCCTTTTTGCGGTACGCCTCGGCAAACTCCTCCGCCGTCACGCCGTAGCAGACGAGCGTGTCCGCAAAGTACATCATGACGTCGCAGAACTCCTCGACGAAGTGCTCCCGCACCTCGCCCGGGGACATGTACCGCTCCGCCGGGGCCTTCTTTATGACGTCGATGACCTCGCCTATCTCACCCACCATCCAGAGGAGCTGACGCAGACCGTGTTCGACGGTGAGCCCGCCCCACTCGGGGTGCGCGTCGTGAAGACGGCGCTGTATCTCGAGCATCTCGGCCATGTCGAGGACGGACGTTTTGCTGTTATCGCCCATTCCGCGTCACCAATGCGAGTAGTAGTGAACACCGCCGACGGCGGCGCCGACAAATATCGCTAGGCAGAGCACTATCAGCAGCACTATCCCGACCCAGAGGCAGACGCCTATCAGCGCGCCCTTTCCGGCGCTCTTTGCGCGGAGCGGAAGGTCGTCCCGCCAGACGAGCCAGAGGATGAATCCCACGAGCGGGAAGAACAGTCCGAGCGCGAGGAAGCCCGCGTTCGGCGCGTCCACGGGACGCACCGGGGTATACGGCGGATAGTTGTATCCGTACTGTTGATTCTGCGAGGAAGAATACTGTACGTTATTAAAATTTGAGTTGTTGTTTGTATTGCTTGCGGCACTGCCGCTCGCGGCGTTTACTGCGGCGCCGCACTCGGGGCAGAACTTCGCCCCGTCGGGTATGCTTTTTCCGCAATGGGTACAAAACATGATGTTTACCTCCCGAAGAATTTATGACTGCCCGCGGCTTGCGGGGCGGAGGACCTTTGCGCTCCTCAGAGCGCGGAACACGGCGGTGAGAACGCCGGCAAACGCCGGTATCGAAACGAGCCGCCACGGGAGCTTGCCGATAAGCACCGCGCGCCACGCGTTTCCGTAGAGTATCGAGAGAAAGATCGGCATCATGCCGAGCTCCACCACGACCGTGACCGTCGCGACCGCCGCAAGCGAGCGGAGGAATCCCGGCTCCTTCTTATACAGGAAGAGCCCGTATATCGCGCCGCGCGCCGCGCACGCGAGCGTTATCAGCGGCATGAAGCCGGAGGCGTCCGGGTTGAGGAGCATCCCCACCACGTCGCCCACGACGCAGATAAGCGCGCCGCCTATCGGTCCGAATATCGCCCCCGCGATAGCGTTCGGAAGGAACTGGAGGCTTATGCGGTCGAGCGCGCCCGGCGTGTAGAAGCGGAGAAACCGCGCGAATATGACATCGAGCGCGATGAGCAGCGCCGCCGTGACGAGCATCCTTGTGGGAAATCTGTGTTTGCTTTGCAATGCCGACGTCCTCTCCCGAAACCCTTGCGTATGTATGCGCCGGGTCGGAGCCTCCGGCGACAAATGGACAGATTATATTGTAACACGTTCGACGGGTATTGGCAAGCAGGAATATTCTTCATTGCAAATTCACAAATTGTTCACCGGAGTACCGAGACTTGTGATATAATACCGTTATACAATAGCACAGCACATTTTATGCGCCGCGGGAGAAGCGCCCGCGGCGCGCGGAGGTAAATATGCCGAAGAAGATGCTCATAGTCGAGGACGACGAAAACATAGCGGAGCTTGTGGAGATATACATGCAGAGGGAGGGATTCAGCACGACGATCTCCCCCGACGGCGAGGACGCGCTGAAACAGCTCAGGGTCTTCCGCCCGGACATCGTTCTGCTTGACGTCATGCTCCCGAAGCTCGACGGATGGGGCGTGCTCGCCGAGATACGCGCGACGAGCAAGACGCCGGTAATAATGCTCACCGCCAAGGGCGAGCTCGGCGACCGCGTGAGCGGCCTCCAGGCCGGCGCGGACGACTATATCACCAAGCCCTTCGAGATGAAGGAAGTGATAGCGCGCGTCCACGCGGTGCTCCGCCGCGCCGGCTCGGGCGAGAGCGCGCCCGAGCGGCTCGTCTTTGACAACCTTATCATAGATATGTCGAGCTTCGAGCTCACCGTGGGCGGGAAAAAGGTGGACACGCCGCCCAAGGAGCTTGAGCTCCTTGCGTACCTCGCGTCCTCCCCGAACCGCGTCTACACCCGCGACCAGCTCCTCGACGCCGTGTGGGGCATCGACTACTTCGGCGACAACCGCACGGTGGATGTACACATCAAGCGCCTGCGTGAGAAGCTTGAGGGCGCGAGCGAGCACTGGCAGCTCAAGACCGTCTGGGGCGTGGGCTATAAATTCGAGACCGACGGAAACTAGTTCGCCGTCAGACGGAGGCGTTTTCATTGAGAACGATATTCGGAAGGACCTTTTCCGCGACGGCGGCGCTGCTCATAGCGAGCTTCCTGCTGCTCGGCTCGTCGGTGTCTCTGCTCGCGCTCCGCTCCACCCGCGCCGAGCGCGAGTATACCATGAGGCAGTCCGCGGAAAACATATCCCGCGTCGCGCAGAGCTATGTGCAAAGCGGCACCGTCGCCATGAGCAGTACGCTCTCGAGCGCGGCGCGGCTCGCAAGCGACATGAGCGGATGCGAGGTCGTGATAACGGGGAAGTACGGCCGCGTCGTCGCGACGCCGGAGGGAGTGGAGTGGGACTATACCCTCTACGTCTCGCAGGGCGTCATGGAGCGGCTGCAGCGCGGTGGGGAGTACGTCGCGGCGGGAGACCTCGGCGGCCTCTACAAGAGCGACTACTTCACGGTGGGACTGCCGGTGCGCTCTGAGGACGGCGAGTTCTGCGGCGCGGTGTTCGTCTCGACGACGACCGAGGCAAGCCAGCGCCTGCTCACGAACTTCCTCCGCCTCTTTGTGATAATGGCCGTCCTCGTGCTCGCGGTGGCGGGCCTGTGGGCGTACTTCTACACGCGCCGCCTCACCCAGCCCCTCAAGGACATGGCGGAGACGAGCCGCGCCTTCGCGCGCGGCGACTTCTCGCCGCGCCTCGACGAGGACGGCGGGCAGGTCGACGAGATACGCGGGCTCGCGCACAGCCTCAACCTGATGGCGGAGTCGCTAGACCAGTCGGAGTCGCGGCGGCGCGAGTTCATCGCGAACATCTCCCACGAGCTGAAGACGCCGATGACGAGCATCTCCGGGTATGTGGACGGCATCCTCGACGGCGTGATACCGCCCGAGAAGCAGGAGCGCTGTCTCGGCGTCGTGAGCCGCGAGACGAAGCGCCTCAGCCGCCTCGTCACCCAGATGCTCGAGATAAGCCGCATGGAGGCGGACGGCGGCGTCCCGCTGAACATCACGGCGTTCGATTTGAGCGAGACCGCGCGTCAGGTGCTCGCGGGTCAGGAGGAGAAGATAAACGCGAAGCGCCTCACGCTCGCGCTCGACCTCGACGAGCCGGCGGAGGTCACGGGCGACATGGACTACATCTACCGCGTGGTGTGGAACCTCGTGGAAAACGCGGTGAAGTATTCGGACGAGGAGACGGCGCTCGAGCTCTCGATAAAGCGCCGAGGTCAGCGGGTGACGTTCTCCCTCTCGGATATCGGGCCGCCGATACCGCCCGACGAGCGCGAGCGGATATTCGAGCGCTTCCACAAGACCGACCGCTCCCGCAGTACCGAGGGCATGGGCCTCGGGCTCTACCTCGTAAAACGCATACTCGACCGCCACGGAGAGAGCGTGGAGTGCATACCCGAGGGCAAAAAAACGACGATGCGGTTCGGCCTGCCGGCCGCGAAATAGCCGCGCCCGCGCCGTCGGCCGCAAAAAACCTGACCGCATAAATCGAAAAAACGGCAAATCGCTGTAAATTGGCACTAGCCAAACGGGAAAGATTGTGCTATAATTACGTGGTTAAAGCCAGAAGTGCGCTCCGCGCCCACCGTCCCGGGAAACGGGACAGGCCGTCGGCGCGCACGGCAACCGAAAGGACGGTTTTGCAAATGATCGAAGTCAACCGCCTGACAAAGCTTTACGGCGACAAGCGGGGCGTGACCGACATCTCCTTCAAGATAGACGAGGGCGAGATAGTCGGCTTCCTCGGGCCGAACGGCGCAGGCAAATCCACAACCATGAACATAATCACCGGGTACCTCTCGGCGACGAGCGGCTCCGCCTCGATAGGCGGCGTCAACGTGCTCGAGGATCCCCTTGAGGCGAAGAAGCAGATAGGCTATCTTCCTGAACAGCCGCCGCTCTACCTCGACATGACGGTGAAGGACTACCTCGACTTCGTCTATGACCTGAAGGGCGCGAAGTCGCGCGAGGCGGACAGGAAGAAGCACATCTCCTCGATATGCGAGATGGTGGGTATCACCCAGGTCTACAACCGCGTGATACGCAACCTCTCCAAGGGATACCGCCAGCGCGTCGGCCTCGCTCAGGCGCTGATAGGCGACCCCGAGGTGCTTATCCTCGACGAGCCGACCGTCGGCCTCGACCCGCGCCAGATAGTCGAGATACGCGACGTCATACGCGAGCTCGGCAAGAAGCGCACGATAATCCTCTCGACGCACATCCTGCCCGAGGTCGAGCAGATATGCGAGCGCGTCCTCGTCATCAAGGAGGGACGCATCATCGCGGACGATACGCCGCAGGGTCTTCAGGCAAACGTCGCTCAGGGCCACGCGCTCACGCTCCGGTGCGCCGGCGCACGGAGCGCCGTCGCGAACACCGTCCGCAGCGTACCCGGCGTGCGCGTGGTGACGCCGCTCCCGGACCGTGAGGAGGGCGCGTGCGACATGCTTGTCGAGTCGGACGGTCAGGTGGACATCCGCAAGCCGCTCTTCCGGGCGCTTGCGCAGGCGGGATACCCGATACTCCAGCTCCGGCCGCAGGATCTCTCGCTTGAGGA
>CANPWY010000004.1 GCA_947585215.1 uncultured Clostridia bacterium | reverse complement strand
GCCGGAGACCTTGAGGAGCACGCGCTTGTATTTCAATTCCATCCGGAACCACTCCTTCCCTTTTATACCTGTCTATTTTACACGAATGCGGTATGATTAGTCAAGCTCTGCATAAACATTTTAACCGTTTCTTTATAAACTGTTTTTTATCTTCTCCCAGTACGCGGCGTAGGCCTGCTCGTTCTTGTTGTCTCCGAAGCGGTAGTAGACCGTCCCCGCGAGGTTGTCGGGCAGATATTGCTGCTTTACCCAGTGATTTGGGAAGTCGTGCGGGTACTTGTAGCCCTGCTCGCGCTCGAAGCCGGTGCCGTCCGCGTGGACGTTCTGAAGCTCGCGCGGGACGGGTCCCACCTTCCCCGCGCGGACGTCCGCCATGGCGGCGTTTATCGCCTCCACCACCGAGTTCGACTTAGGCGCGGTAGCGAGGAGTATCACCGCCTCCGCGAGCGGGAGCTGTGCCTCCGGCAAACCGAGCTGCAGGGCGCTGTCAACGCAGCTTTTCACTATCGATACCGCCTGCGGATACGCGAGCCCGATGTCCTCCGACGCGGAGCAGAGTATCCTCCGGCACGCGCCCGCGAGGTCGCCCGCGGCGAGGAGCCGCGCGAGGTAGTGGAGCGCCGCGTCCGGGTCGGAGCCGCGGAGCGACTTCATCAGCGCCGAGACCGCGTCGTAGTGTCCGTCGCCGTCCCGGTCGTGGTGCATGGCGCTCTTCTGCGAGACGAGCTCCGCGTCCTCGAGCGAGATGTGGAGCATCCCGTCCTCCGTCTTTACTGCGGCGGTGAACAGCAGCTCGATGGAATTTACCGCCTTGCGGACGTCCCCGCTGGACGAGGACGCTACGTGCTCGAGGACGCCGTCCTCTATCTCCGCCTCGCCGAAGGTCTCCCGCGCGAGCTTTTCCGCCCGTCGAACGGCCTCGAGCATATCTTCAAACGTAAGCTCCTTGAACTCGAACACGGTCGAACGGCTGAGTACGGCGTTGTAGATGTAGAAGTACGGGTTCTCGGTGGTGGACGCGATGAGCGTTATCTTGCCGTTCTCGATGAACTCAAGCAGCGACTGCTGCTGGCGCTTGTTGAAATACTGTATCTCGTCGAGATAGAGCAGGATGCCGTTCGGCGTGAGGAATGTGTCGAGGTCGGCTATGAGGTCCTTTATGTCCTGGAGCGACGCGCTCGTGGCGTTCAGGCGGCGCAGCTCGCGGTCGGTCTCCCGCGCGATGATGTTCGCGACGGTCGTCTTGCCCGAGCCGGAGGGGCCGTAGAAGATCATATTCGGTATTTTTCCGCTCTTCACTATCCTCCGGAGCAGGCCGTTCTCTCCGAGGATGTGCTTCTGGCCGAACACCTCGTCAAGCGTCGTCGGACGGATCCTGTCCGCAAGCGGCTGATACATCCTTCATCACTTCTCTTTCTCGTGGTCTCCCGAAAATCAGTAGATCGGGTGCTTTCCGCAGAGCTCCGCCACCTCGGCGCGGACCGTGTCCGCGCAGTCGGGATAGTCCGTCGCGGCGAGGCGCATGAGCTCCGCAATTTTCTCCATGTCCGCCTCGTCAAAGCCGCGCGTCGTGACGGCGGGCGTTCCGACACGTATGCCGCTTGTCACGAACGGGCTCTCCGGGTCGTCCGGGATAGCGTTCTTGTTTACCGTGATGTGCATCTCGTCAAGGCGGCGCTCCATCTCCTTGCCGGTGACGCCGAAGCGTCTGAGGTCGACGAGCATGAGGTGGTTGTCGGTGCCGCCGGTGACAAGGTCGAACCCGCGCGCGAGGAGAGCCTCCGCGAGCGCCGCGGCATTCCGCACGACGGCGCGCTGGTACTCCTTGAACTCGGGCTTCATCGCCTCGCCGAAGCAGACCGCCTTTGCGGCGATTATATGCTCGAGCGGACCTCCCTGCGTTCCTGGGAACACCGCCTTGTCTATCGCCTTGGCGTGTTCCTTCTTGCAGAGAATGAGTCCTCCGCGCGGGCCGCGCAAAGTCTTATGCGTCGTGGTCGTGACGACGTCCGCATACGGCACGGGGTTCGGGTGCTCCCCCGCCGCGACGAGACCCGCGATGTGCGCCATATCCACCATGAGTATCGCGCCGGCCTCGTGAGCTATCTCCGCGAAGCGCTCGAAGTCTATCGTTCTCGGGTAGGCGCTCGCGCCGGCGATTATCATTTTTGGACGGTGCTCGAGGGCGAGGCGGCGCACCTCGTCGTAGTTTATCCTGTGCGTCTCCGGGTCGATGCCGTAGGGGACGACGTTGAAGTACTTCCCCGAGATGTTCGCGGGACTTCCGTGGGACAGGTGTCCCCCATGCGCGAGGCTCATGCCGAGGACGGTGTCCCCCGGCTCGCAGAAGGCGTAGTAGACGGCAGTGTTCGCCTGCGCGCCGGAGTGGGGCTGGACGTTCGCGTGCTCCGCGCCGAAGAGCCTGCACGCGCGCTTCCGCGCGAGGCTCTCGAGCTCGTCGATATACTCGCATCCGCCGTAGTAGCGCTTCTTCGGCAGGCCCTCGGCGTACTTGTTCGTCATGACGTTTGCCGCGGCCATCATCACCGCCTCGCTCACGATATTCTCCGAGGCTATGAGCTCGATGTTACGGCGCTGGCGCATCAGCTCCTTCGATATAGCCGCGCCGACCTCCGGGTCGGCCTCCGAAACCAATCCGAGCACATTTTCCATCATCGAAGCCATGTCGGTCACTTCCTTTCAAAACGGGTCGCGGGAATGCGGGCGGCCGTTCCCCTCCCGCCGGGGACGGCGCATATACTGCTCGCCGCGCGGCACTTGCAAACGCGGGCGTTTTGTGCTAAAATCGTCGAAAAAGGGGGCTTTCGTATGCTTGAAAAAAAGGAACGGGCGCTTCGCTGTATAGACGCGCTGAAGCTCGAGTATCCCGACGCGATATGCACGATAGACTACGAGAAGGACTACGAGCTGTTGTTCTCCACGCGCCTCGCGGCGCAGTGCACCGACGCTCGCGTGAACATCGTGACAAAAACTCTCTACAAGAAGTATCCGTCGCTCGAGGCGTTTGCCGAGGCGGACATTCCCGAGCTTGAAAACGACCTCCGCCCCACCGGCTTCTTCCGCATGAAGGCCCGCGACCTCAAGGCCGCGGCGCGCGTCCTGCTTGACGACTACGGCGGGAAGGTCCCGGACAGCATGGAGGAGCTTTTGAAGATACCGGGCGTCGGCCGTAAGACCGCAAACCTCGTCCTCGGGGACATCTTCGGCAAGCCGAGCTATGTCTGCGATACGCACTGCATCCGCATCACGAACCTTCTCGGCCTCACCGAGGGGAAGGATCCGGCGAAGGTCGAGGTACAGCTCCGCGAGCTGTTGCCGCCGGACGAGGCGGGCGCGTTCTGCCACCGCCTCGTGCTCCACGGGCGCGCGGTCTGCGTCGCGCGCCGCCCGAACTGCGCCGCGTGCTGTATGAGAGATTACTGTGACCACGCGGCGTCACTTGCGGCGACGGAATAAGCTCTCACTTTCGCGGGCGGTCTTCGGACCGCCCGCTTTAATCAATAGATTGTCAAGATTGTAAAAGCCTCGCAGAGAATGCGCCCCTCAACTTATTACGCACTGAAACTTCCTACCGGGCGCATCAGCATTTGGCGCAAAGCGCCGAATGCACTACATTACAAGAGCCGGAGGGTGCCGCAGGCGCGAAATAGAGTTCAATCTATTTTTCCCGTCGGCGTGTACGTCGGGAAAAATACTTCTCGCGGAGCGTGCGTCGATTTTCCGCCGCAGGCGGAAAACTCGGCGCGTAGCGGAGCGCTGCCGTCGGCAGGGCAAAGCCCTGTCCGACGGTCTCGCGGGAAATAGGTCGCGGGCGAAGCCCGCGCGATTTCCCGCGACTTTCAGACTTTCAGCTCGCTTTCCGACTTCGGGAGGCGGGCTTTGTTCTTCTCGAGGAGCGGACGGACTTCCTCCGAGAGGTACTCGCGCACCTGCTCGGGACTGCGTCCCACATATTTTCTCGGGTCGAGACCGGCCTTCAGCTCGTCGAGGCTGAGCCCGAACGCCGGGTCGGCGGCGATGCGCTCGATGAGGTCGTTCGGCTTGCCCTCCTCCTTGACGGCGTAGCCCGCGCCGAGAGAGTGTTCGCGGATGCGCTCGTGCAGCTCCTGACGGTCGCCGCCGGCCTTCACCGCGTCCATGAGGATGTTTTCGCTCGCCATGAACGGCAGCTCCTCCGCGACGTGCTTCTCTATCACCTTCGGGTGGACGGTGAGCCCGCCCGCGACGTTTATGATTATGCCGAGTATCGCGTCAACGGCAAGGAACGCCTCGCCCGTGGAGATGCGCTTATTTGCGGAGTCGTCAAGCGTCCTCTCGAACCACTGCGTCGCGGCAGTGAAGGCGGGGTTCTGCGCGTCCGCTATGACGTAGCGCGCGAGCGCGCAGATGCGCTCACAGCGCATCGGGTTCCGCTTGTAGGGCATGGCGGACGAGCCGACCTGCTTTGTCTCGAACGGCTCCTCGACCTCCTTGAGGTGGCTGAGGAGGCGGACGTCGGTTGCAAACTTGGACGCGCTCTCGGCTATCCCCGCAAGCGTCGCGAGGACGAAGGCGTCGGTCTTGCGGGAGTAGGTCTGGCCGCTCACCGGCTCGCACTTCGCAAAGCCCATCTCCTCCGCTATGAGCCGTTCGAGCTCCTTGCACTTTTCGTGGTCGCCCTCGAAGAGCTCGAGGAAGCTCGCCTGCGTGCCGGTCGTGCCCTTCGAGCCGAGGAGCTTGAGGGTGGAGATGCGGTACTCGACCTCCTCGAAGTCCGCCATGAGGTCGCGTATCCACAGAGTCGCGCGCTTGCCGACGGTGACGAGCTGCGCCGGCTGAAAGTGCGTGAACCCCAGCGTCGGCATATCGGCGTACTTCTCCGCGAAGTCCGCAAGGCGCGATATCGCCATCAGCAGCTTGGACGCGACGAGCTCGAGCGCGGAGCGCATGATGATTATATCCGTGTTATCGGTGACGTAGCAGCTCGTCGCGCCGAGGTGGATTATCGGCATCGCGTTCGGGCAGAGCTCGCCGTAGGCGTGGATGTGCGCCATGACGTCATGGCGGAGCTTGCGCTCCCACTCGTCCGCCGAGTCGTAGTTTATATCCTCGACGTGCGCCTCGAGCTCCGCTATCTGCTCCTCCGTGACCGGCAGGCCGAGCCTGTGCTCCGCGCGCGCGAGCGCGACCCACAGCCGCCGCCACGTGCGGAACTTGCAGTCCGGCGAGAAGAGATAGAGCATCTCGTCGCTCGCGTAGCGGCTCGAGAGCGGGGATTCGTATTTGGACTTCATGTTGACCTCCCATGTATTATTTCATATCCGTCGGAGACTCTGTTCCCGACGGATATGCTGATTTCTAAGCTTTTACTTATTATAGCATAGAAAAGTCCGCTTGGCTAGACAGGAAATACGTCTTGACACATCTCGCCGGCGGCGCGGCTCCGCCGAGTGAACCGAAAGCACTCGGCTATGCACTTTTTGGCGCGCCGGATATGCAAATTTAAACACGGCCGCTTCGCCGCGAGGAATTTCACCTGTCCGAATCCTGCAAAATCACCATATCACCGCCGGTAAATCAATGTAAAATTATCACTTTCGGGTATTGCAACCGCGGCGATTTGCGCATATAATATCCAAGGTGCGCTGATGCAAGTCAGCCACCCAAATCTTGCAAAACCGGAGGATGATGAGCGATGCCAAAGGAGCTGTCACGAATAGCGGCGCAGGTGCGCGCTTCAACGACTATCGCGATAGATACCAAATACAAAGAGATGAAGGCGGCCGGCATGGACGTCATCGGCTTCGGCGCGGGCGAGCCGGACTTCGATACTCCGGACAACATCAAGATGGAAGCCATCCGGGCGATAGGCTCGAATTTCACGAGATACACCCCCGCCGCGGGAACGCTCGAGCTCCGCGAGGCGGTCTGCACGCGCCTTGAGAAGGACTGCGGCGTGAGCTACAAGCCGAATGAGGTCGTCGTCTCGAACGGCGCAAAGCAGTCGCTTTTCCTCGCGCTCTCCGCGCTCGTCGACCCCGGCGACGAGGTGATAATAGCCGCTCCCTACTGGGTGAGCTACTACGAGCTTATCCGCATGGTCGGCGGCGTGCCGGTCATAGTCGAGTGCGGCGAAACGAGCGGCTGGAAGATGACGGCTGACATGCTCCGCGCGGCGATAACACCGAAGACGAAGGCGTTCATACTGAACAATCCGTCCAACCCCTCCGGCGTCGTGTACACGACGGGCGAGCTCTCCGATCTCGCGCGCGTCTGCGTGGAGAGCGACGTCTATATCATAGCCGACGAGATCTACTACAAGCTCGTATACGGCGACGCGCGCTTTACTAGTATCGCCGCCCTCGGTGAGGACGTGAAGAGGCTGACGATACTTATAAACGGAGTATCCAAGAGCTACGCCATGACCGGTTGGCGGATAGGCTACAGCGCCGCCGCGCCGGAGATAGCGAAGGTGATATCGAACCTCCAGAGCCACATGTCCTCCGCGCCGAACTCGATAGCGCAGAAGGCCGCGACCGAGGCTCTTACCGCCTCGCAGAGCTCGATAGAGCTGATGCGCCGGGCGTTTGAGGCGCGGCGCGAGTACTTCATCGAGCGCGTGAGCGAGGTTCCCGACGTGAAAATAATCCCGCCGGACGGCGCGTTCTACGTCATGATGGACATAAGCGCGTTTATCGGCAGGACTCTCGGCGGCGTTGAGATACACAATGCGGACGACTTTGCGGATGCATTCCTCACCGCCGGCCACGTCGCGCTGGTGCCCTGCACCGGCTTCGGCGCGCCGAAGCATGTGAGATGGAGCTACGCCACAAGCTTGGAGAATATCAAGCTGGGGCTTGACAGACTGGAAAGCTTTCTTTTTGCGAAGTAAAACTTCGAGGGATTATGCGGAACCTAGCGGTTCCGACACCTTCGCGGGGCTGTGCCGCCCCGCACCCCTGCGTTACTTTTTGCTCGCGCAAAAAGTAACCAAAAACGCGCTTAAGGGAGAGGGCTCCGCCCTCTCCCTTAAAAATCCCTCTCCCAACACGACACACAACCGCAACCCACATAGCAGGACAAGCTCTGTATCAAACAAATCTGTCATCCGACCGTGTGAGTTTCTATCAGACTTTTCCCTAGGCGGCCGACAACATCGAACGATTCCTGCGTAGTAGATACAAAAGTCCGGTCCTACGCTCACACTATAAGCGTAATGCAGATACTTTCCCGAGAAAACAATACTTTCGGTTCTAATGGAAAGTTTGAGCGTGGACGCTTGTACTAAGCTACGGACAGACGCCACGCGTCGCAGAAACCTTCCGGTCAAAGGAAAGAGGGGTCCAAAGGGGAGAAAACCATAGGTTTTCTCCCCTTCGTGTGCTTTTTGGTTACTTTTTGCACAAGCAAAAAGTAACGCAGGGCGCGGGGGCGCAGCCCCCGCAAGGCAGCGTGAGGCTCTGCCTCACTTAGGGACGCGGGGGGCTTGCCCCGCGGATACCCGCGGGGCTTCCCCGCTATGGCTTCCCCGCTATTAGGTGTGGGCTTTGCCCGCTTGGTCGCGAGGTTCCGCCCGCAGAGTTGTGGCAAGCTATTCTCCCAATTTTTCCATTATTTCGCTCCATTCGAGCATGAGCATATCTATGCGGTGCTCGGTCTCCTCGCGCTTAGTCAGCAGCTCGCCGAGGCGGATGTGGTCGCTCGAGGCCTCCGTCAGCTCCTCGTCTATCTGCTTTATCTCGTCCTCGAGGACGGATATGCGGCGCTCGATTATCGGAACGCGCTTGCGTAGCGCGTCGGTCTCGCGGCTGCGCTTATGCGCCTCGCGAGCCTCGCTCTGCTCCTGCTCCTTCTTCGGCTCGGGCTCCTTCTTTTGCGGCTCCGGCGGCGGCACGGCGGACTCGCGCGCGGTGCGCAGGGTCTCGGCGACCTCGCGGTACTCGCTGTAGGTCCCGTCGAAGTCGATTATCCCTCCCTGCTCCACCGACCATATCTTCGTTGCGAACTTCTCGAGGAAGTAGCGGTCGTGACTGACGAGCAGCAGCGTCCCGTCGAACTCGTCTATCGCCTGCTCGAGCCATTCGCGCGAGCGAATGTCGAGGTGGTTCGTGGGCTCGTCAAGGATGAGCATATTAACGCCGCCCTGCATGAGAATACACAGGCGGAGGCGGCTCTTCTCGCCGCCGGAGAGCGTGTCGATATCCTTGAACACGTCCTCGCCGGTAAAGTTGAAGCGCGCGAGGATGTTCCGCGCCTCCGCCTCGCTTATGCTGAGAGTGCGGCAGACGCTGTCAACTATCGTCGTGTGGTTATACTCAAAGCTCACCATCTGCGGCAGGTACGCCGTCTTGACGCCGACGCCCCACTTCACGCGTCCCTCGTCCGGCGGCAGCTTGCCGAGAAGAATGTTTAGAAGCGTTGTCTTCCCCGCGCCGTTTGCGCCTATCAGGCCGACGCGCTCGTCCTTCTTTATCTCGAGGTCCACGTCCGAGAAGAGTGTCCTGTCTCCGAAACTCTTTTTGAGCCCCGTGACCGACAGTACGTCCTCGCCTGAGCGGCGCGTCTCGCCGAAGGTCGCGCGGAGGTTTCTCCCCTGCTTGACGAGCTTCGGCATCGACGCCTTTATCCGCGCTATCCGCTTCTCCATCGAGAACGCCGTCCGGTAGAGCTTGTCGTTTCCGAGGAACGCCCAGAGGCGTACGCGCTTCACCGCGTCCTCGAGCTGCTTCACTTTCTTCTCGGCGTTACGCATCTGCGCTTCGGCTGAGCGGATATACTCCTCCTTCTGGCGGAGGAACTCGCTGTAATTTCCGTTCCAGACCTTCGCCGTGCCGCCCTCGAGCTCGACTATTCTCCCCACCGTTCGGTCGAGGAAGTAGCGGTCGTGCGATATTATCAGCACCGAGCCCTTGAATGAGGCGAGGAAGTCCTCGAGCCACTCGGTCGACTGTATGTCGAGGTGGTTCGTAGGCTCGTCGAGGAGCATCAAATCGACGTCGGTGAGGATCATCCGCGCGAGGTTTATCCGCGTCCTCTCGCCGCCGGAGAGCTTTTCCCACCGTGTTTCGAGCATCGGCGTGAGGCCGAGACCGTTCGCGACGCGGCGGAACTGCACCTCCGTGTCGTAGCCTCCGCCCGCCGAGAACTCTATCTCGAGCGCGCCGTACTCGCGGACCGCCTGCGCGTCTCCCTCGCTCATTCTCTGCTCGAGCTCACGCATCCGCGCGGCTATGCCGTCAAGGCGCTCGAACGCACCGCGAAGGACCTGCTCGACCGTCGTCCCGTCCGGGTAGTACGGTATCTGGTCGAGGACGCCGACGCGCGTACCCGGCGCGATGTGTACGCTCCCCTTGTCGCAGGCGTACTCGCCGGAGATCATTTTGAACAGAGTGGTCTTGCCGGTTCCGTTGTCGCCTATCAGGCCGACGCGATCGCCCGGCTGTACCTCAAATGTTACGTTTTCCAGTATGGTGACCTCGCCGAAGTCCTTTCCGGCGCCCATCACCGACAAAATAGGCATTTTTCCAGTATATTCTCCGGCGGCTTCCGCCCGGAGTATCCTTTCGATTCGTATGCTTGCCGCAAACATCCGGCGGTAACTATTATAGAGTATCGCGTATCCGTTTGCAAGGAAAAATTGTCTTGACAATACCCGGCAAAAATGTAATAATGTAAGAAGCATAGCAAGCGATTTCTTTTATTTCGCATATTTATAGGAGGCTTCAATTATGATAGACAACAAGATCGCGGTAGCGATAGTCGGCTGCGGCGGCATGGGCGGCGGCCACGCGATAGCCATTTCGAGCGGCAGCGGACAGGCCGTGTGGCGCAACGACGGCGGACGCGGGCGCGAGCTCGAGCCCTCCGATACCCCGATAGCCGAGAAGATGGTCCTCGCCGGCACATACGACATAGCGGAGGCCCGCCAGGAGTGGGCGCGTTTGCAGGGTCTTCATACCTACTCGAGCTTTGAGGAGATACTTGCGGACGACAAGGTGGACGTCGTCCTCATCGCAACGCCGAACGACAGTCACAAGGAGCTTGCCATCCGCGCCATGCGCGCGGGCAAGCACGTCCTGTGCGAGAAGCCGGTCATGATGACGAGCAAGGACCTTGAGGACGTGCTCGAGGTCGCAAAGGAGACCGGCCGCGTCTTCTACCCGCGTCAGAACCGCCGCTGGGACAGGGACTACCTCGTCATGAAGAAGATCTACGAGGAAAAGCTCGTGGGCGACGTTTTCCATATCGAGACCCGCATGCACGGCTCGCGCGGTATCCCCGGCGACTGGCGCGGACGCAAGGAGCAGGGCGGCGGCATGATGTTTGACTGGGGCGTGCATCTTCTCGACCGCCTCGTGCTGATGGTTCCCGAGAAGATAACCAAGGTCTACGCCAAGATGAACCACGTCACAAACGACGAGGTCGACGACGGCTTCATCATGTTCATCACCTTTGCAAACGGCGTCACCGCGACGGTCGAGGTCGGCACCTGCCACTTCATCACCCTGCCGCAGTGGTACATGGCGGGCAGCCAGGGCACCGCTTCGATAAACGGCTTCAACGATCCCGGCCGCATGGTCGTCCTGCGCGACTGGGCGGACAAGGACGCCACCCCGATTCTCGCGGGCGAGGGACTTACCAAGACGATGGCTCCGCGCGGCGCCAACTCCACCGAGGAGCTTCCCCTGCCCTACTATGACTATGACCGCAACGAGCTCTACTCGAATCTCTGCGACGTGATACTCGGCAAGGCCGAGCAGATAGTCAAGAACGAGGAAGCTCTCCGCATACTCCGTCTCATGGAGGCCGCTCTCGAGTCGGACGCCACCGGCAAGGCCGTCGATTTCGAGTAAGTCGGACATATCACCCGGGGAGAGGACGCCTCTCCCCGGTTCCATATATTCAAGACGGGGGGTTCGGTTATGGCGACTATTCAGGATGTTGCAAAGCTCGCGGGAGTGTCGACCGCTACCGTGTCGCGCGTTCTGAACGAAAACTACAAGGTAAGCGACAAGCGGCGTCAGCTCGTGCTTGACGCGGTGCGGGAGCTCGGCTACCGTCCGAATATCATCGGACGGAACCTCAGCCGAAGTGAGAACCGCACGATACTTGTCGTGAGCTCGTGGATAGACGACGATATGCTCCACGGCGCAAGCTACGCGGCAAAGGAGCTCGGCTACGACCTCATTCTCTCCTACACCACCGAGGAGGACGACAAGGACGCGCTCAAGTACTTCGAGAACGGGCTTGCGGGAGGCATAATGTTCATCAACTTCCGCGGCACCGACAGCAGGATAGCAAAGCTCGGCGCGGAGTACCCCATCGTACAGTGCGCCGAGTATGTCGACTTTCCCGAGGCGTGCCTTGTCTCGATACGGGACGATAAGGCGATAGCGGAGCTCACCGATATGCTTGCCGATGAGGGACGCCGCCGCTTCGCGTTCATCGGCCCCGGCAGCCGCCAAAACTACACCATCCACTACGCCGAGGCGCGCGAGCAGGGACTCCGCCGCGCACTGAAAAAGCGCGGCATCCCGCTTGACGAGCGCTTCGTTGTCCGCTACCCCACCCCCGGCAGCAGCTTTGAAGCGGCGGAGAGGACGGCGGACGAATGGCTCGCCCTGCCCTCGGAGGAGCGTCCGGACGCGATAATCTGCGCCTCCGACACGATAGCCCTCGCCTGCATGAACCGCCTGATACGCGGCGGAATGGGCATCCCGCGCGACGCCGCTATAACCGGCTTTGACAACCGCCGCGCCGTCTACGCCAACCCGAAGCTCACCACCGTCGACCAGCCGTTCTTCGAGATGGGCGCGGAGTGCGTGCGTATGCTCGTGAACATCATGAGCGGCAAGGAGGTCGAGGAGAAGCGGATCTTCCTCGACCACAAAATAATCGTTCGCGGCTCCACCGACCCGACGCTGGAGTGAGTTTCGCGGCGTGTCGCCGCTCTGTGGATTTTCCGTAAATCGAAGCGCCCCGAAACTGACGTTTCGGGGCGCTTTTTATGTTGACATATCGGGTTGGCGAGAGCGCCTTACTTACCGTAGATGACGCTTTCCGCCACCCTCATCCCGTCTACGGCGGCGCTGATGATGCCGCCCGCGTAGCCGCAGCCCTCGCCGCAGGGGTAGAGGCCGCGCACGTTCGAGATGCAGTTCCCGTCGCGCAGTATCCGCACTGGCGAGCTCGAGCGGCTCTCGACGCCGATGAGGAGCGCGTCCGCCGTGTCAAACCCGCGGAGCTTCCGCCCGAATATCCGTATCCCGTCGCGGAGCGAGTCCGCGACGTATCCCGGCAGGACCTCCCGCAGGTCGCACGGCGTGACGCCGGGGCGGTATGTGGAGCCGAGGCTTCCGGACGGAGTTTTCCCTCCGAGCAGGTCGCCCACGAGCTCCGCCGGAGCGCGGTAGTCCGAGCCTCCGGCGCGGAACGCCGCGCGCTCGAGGCGGCGCTGAAGCTCCACCCCCGCGAGGACGCCTCCCTCCTCGCCGAAGTCCTCCGCGCCGACGCCGACGAGGAGCGCCGAGTTTGCAAACTCCCCGTCCCGCGCGTGGAGGCTCATCCCGTTCGTGACTACGCCGCCGAGCTCGCTTGCCGCCGCGACGACCTGTCCGCCGGGGCACATGCAAAAAGTGTAGACGCCGCGCCCGTTTTCGAGGTGCGTCGCGAGCTTGTACTCCGCCGGAGGCAGCGTCCCACGCGCGCGGCCGTACTGAGCGAAGTCTATCAGCTCCTGCCGGTGCTCTATCCTCACGCCGACCGAGAATGCCTTTCTCTCCATCGCGACGCCGCCGTCGCGGAGCATTTCAAAGGTGTCCCGCGCGCTGTGGCCTATCGCGAGGACGGCGGCGCGGGTCGGCAGCTCGTACTCGCCTCCCGCCGACAGGACGCGGAGGCTTTTCAGCGCACCCTCCGGCGCGTCGAAGCCCTCAAATCTTTCCCCGAAGCGGAACTCTCCGCCCATACGCTCTATAGCGGAGCGGATGTTTTTCACGACGCCGCGAAGCAGGTCTGTCCCGATGTGCGGGTGCGCGAGGTATCCTATCTCCTCCGGTGCTCCCGCCTCGATGAACGCGTCGAGTACCGAGCGAATGCGCGGGTCCTTCGTGCCAGTGGTAAGCTTTCCGTCCGAGAAAGTCCCGGCTCCGCCCTCGCCGAACTGCACGTTACACTCCGGGTCGAGCGCGCCGCCCGACCAGAAGCTCTCCACCTTGCGGACGCGCTCGTCCACCGGACGGCCGCGCTCGAGGACTATAGGGCGAAGTCCCGCGCGCGCAAGCTGAAGCGCCGCGAACAGTCCCGCGGGGCCGCTTCCGATGACCGCCGGACGAGACTCAGAGGCGCCGGTTCGTATGTTCTCCGCCGCGCGCTGTAAAGTCTCCGAGCTTGACAGCATTTTCTCTCTCGGAGCGTCGTCCTCGTCCACCGCGACGCTGTATACGCGGAAGATATTCGGCTTCTTCCGCGCGTCGAGAGACTCTTTGAGTATCCGCACACGCGCAGTAAAGCTTTCGGGCTTCACACCGACTCTGCGCGCGATTGCCGCGCGCAGCTCCTCCGGCGTGTGCTCCGCCGGTAGCTTTATCTCGCTTATCCTCATTTCTCCGCCGCCTCCAACGCCCGCGCGGCGGCGCGTCCCGCCGTGACGCCGGTCGCCCACGCCCAGTGGAGGTTGTAACCGCCGCAGTCGCCGTGGACGTCGAGCAGCTCCCCCGCCGCATAGAGGCGCGGGTGCAGGCGGCTCTCCATCGTCTCGGGGTCGAACTGTGCGGCGCGGACGCCTCCTGCCGTCACCTGTGCGTTCTCCCAGCCCATCCTGCCGGACACACGGAACTCCAGCCGCTTGAGCGCCGACGCGATGCGTTCGAGCATATCGCCGTCAAAGGAGGACACCGGTCGCGACAGCTTCTCGACACCGGCCGCGCGGAGGACGAGGTTTCCGAGGCGCTTTTGAAGCATCCCCACAAAGAAGTCCTCCGCCGTATGTGTAAAGAAAATCTTTTTACGATTTTTCAGTTCGTCAAGCAGTTCGCCTTTACTTAGTTCCGGGCACAAATCAAGCGTCACGATGTCGCACTCCTCGTGTGCCGTTATCTGGAATATCGGTATGCCGGACAGTCCGTACTCGGTGAAAAGCACCTCGCCGCGTTCGCTGTGGACGAGCCGTCCTCGTGAGAAGGCGCTCGCCTCCGCACGGATGCGCACTCCCTTCAGCGCCGCGACGGACGGCCGCTCGACCTTCAGCTGTACAAGCGCCGGAAGCAGTCGCGTCACCTCATAGCCGAGGGCGCGAAGGAGTTCTATGCCGCTCCCGTCCGAGCCGAGCGACGGCGCGGCGCGTCCGCCCGTCGCGACTATCACGGCGTCCGCCGCGAGCTCCGATCCGTCCGCCGAAAGTATACGCCACTCTCCGCCGGAGGTCTGCGGCGGCAGGAGCTCCGCCGCCCGGAAGTCCGTCGCTGTCTCCGCGCCGGACGTGGCGGCGCGGAGCGCGTCGAGAAGCCCCGCCGCGCTCTCACTCATGGGGTACACTCTGCCGTCCTCAACATATTCCGGCACGCCGACAGAGTGGAAGAACCGGATGGCGTCCTCCGTTCCGAAGCGTGAAATCACCCGCTCCGCGAAGCGGGTGTCCCCGTGGTAGTGCGCGGCGGATATGTCGGTATTTGTGAAGTTGCAGTGCCCGTTGCCGGTGGAGAGCAGCTTCTTCCCCACTCGCGGAAGGCGCTCCGCTATCACGACGCGCACGCGCCCCTCCGACGTGCGGAGGGCGCTCACCGCGGCGGCAAGACCCGCCGCTCCGCCGCCGAGTATCGCAAGCGTCTTCAACTCTTCTCCTCCTCGGCGGGCGGCGCGGATATGACCACCCTGCCCTCCGAATACTCCAAGCGGACCTTGTTTCCGTTGACGCCCAGCCTGTCAAGCAGTTCGCGCGGTATCTGCACGCGCCCCGCGCGGTCGAGCACCGCGAACTCGTCCTGCGTCTCGCCGCCCTCCTCCGCGAGGCTCGCGACGTCGCTGAGGTCGCGCCTCACTATGAACTCGCTTGCGGTCTTGCCGTCGCGTATGGCGACGACGCGCTCGACCTTCTTTGCGAGCATCCTGTCGTGGGTGACTATCACTATCGTCGTGCCGAGCTCGCGGTTGAGCTCGCGGAACACGTCGAGGATGTAACTCGCCGTCCCCGCGTCGACCGAGCCGGTGGGCTCGTCCGCGAGCAGAAGCTTCGGGTTGTTCGCGAGCGCGAGGGCTATCGCCACTCTCTGCTGTTCGCCGCCGGAGAGCATCTGGAGCCGGCTGTTCTTCCTGTGCCCCATGCCTACGAGCTCGAGAAGCTGAAGTGCGCGCGTCCTGCGGTTGTCAGAAAGCTGAAGCGCCCCGTCCTCGCGCGGCATGTCCGCCTTGCAGAAGCTCATCGGCATCATGACGTTCTGCACTGCCGTGAGATACGGCAGGAGGTTCCGAGCGTTGTTCTGCCACACGAACCCGACGGTGTAGCGCTTGTAATCGACAAGCTGCTTTTCATCGAGCTTGAAGAGGTCCTTGCCGTCCACTATGAGCCGTCCGGCGCTCGGACGGTCGAGCCCGCCTATCATATTGAGGAATGTGCTCTTGCCCGAGCCGCTGTTTCCGATTATCGCCATCAGCTCGCCCCGCGCGACGGTGAGCTCAAGCCCCTGGAGCGCGAGGACCTCGAGGTCCCTCGTCTTGTAGATCTTGACGAGGTCCTGACACTCTATTATGTTGTCGCGCACAGCCGTCTCATTCATCGGAGTCCACCCCCTGCACGAGTTTTCCGTCCGCAAGCTCGTAGGTGCAGTCCGCGAGGCCGACGAGCCCCACGTCGTGCGTGGTCATGACGAGGGTGACGCCCTCGCTCTCGATAAGCTCGCGGAAGGTCTTCATGACCGAGAGGCCGGTGGCGGTATCCAGCTCCGCCGTGGGCTCGTCCGCAAACAGCACCGCCGGACGGTGCGCTATGGCGCGCGCTATCGCGACGCGCTGCTGCTCGCCGCCGGACATCTCCTGCGGCATATGGTCCATTCGCGAGCCGAGGCCGACGAGCCGCAGGCACTCCTCCGCGCGGCGGCGGCGCTCCGCCGCCGGTACTCCCGCTATGCGGAGCCCGAACTCCACGTTCTCATACGCCGTCATTATGCTCACAAGCGCCACCGACTGGAATACGAAGCCTATCTTCTTTCGGCGTATGGCGTCCCGCTCGGGCTCGGAGGCGGCGGTGATGTCCACGCCGTCCACCGTGACCGTGCCTGCCGTCGGACGGTCGAGCGCGCCAAGGATGTTCATAAGCGTCGTCTTTCCGGAGCCGCTCCGGCCGCGAAGCATCGTGAGCTTTCCCTTCGGGATGCCGAGAGTTATGTCGCTGAGAGCCCAGAAGTCGTTCTCCCCCGCCCTGAAGGAGCGGGACACGCCCTCAGCCGTGATAATGTTTTCCATTCGCGTCCCCTCCTCAGTCTTCGCCGAGCTTGAGTGCCTGCGCTATGCGTATCTTCGATATCAGCACGCAGAGCACTGCAATGCACACGACGAGCATTACGCCTATCACGATAAACAGCCGCGCAAAGTCGCTCCCCTCCATGGCTATCCGGAGCGGCAGGACGTTCTGCCCCGCGGAGTAGCCCATCTGAATGAGCGGCACGAAGAAGTGCGAGGCGAGGAGCCCCACCCCCACGCCGAAGCCTATAGATACGCCGGATATGAACACCTGCTCCGAGAGAAGCATCGAGAATATGCCCCGCATCGACATACCCATCGCGCGGAATATTCCGAATTGGAGCACCCGCGAGCGTATCGAGAGTATCCAGTATATCAGGAAGCCGGTCATACAGACCGCAAGCACGATGATGAATCCGACGGTGAGGACGCCGTTCGTTCCCTGGAGCACCGGGTCGTTCTTCTCGGCGACGACCGCCGCGTCCGCGTCAAGGAACACCTCGAAGCGCATATCCTGCGCCTCCGCGAGGTCGTAGACCGGGCGCGCGCCCTCCGGCGAGTTCTTCATCCATATCTCGTAGGGAGTGATTCCCCACTCCGCCTGTATCTGCGCGATATTTGCGATGACGAAGTAGTTCTCCTCGTAGGTGACGCCGCCCGAGCCGTCCGCCCGCGGCGTAGTCATGACGAGGCTCGGCCAGTAGTCCACAAATCCCGCTATGATGCCGGTGCTGCTGTTTCCCTCAGGGCTGAACAGATTTATCGTGTCTCCGAGCTCGAGGCCCTGCTTTGTGTGGAAGTTCATCGAGAGCAATACGGCGGACGCGTCGGACGCCAAAGCGTTCAGATACTCGTTCTGGTGTGCCGGGAGCTGTCCCTCGCGGAACCACGCAATCTCTCCGAACTCCTTGGAGTCTATCGCGAGCATCGTGACATCGTTCAGCCTCTGCGTCGGGGCGACGACGTCCTCCGTGCGCTGTACCTTCGTCAGCCGCATTCCGGCGGCGATGAGGGGCGAATATCTCTCGTAGTCGGGCTCGTACCACACCGTCTCGTCCGAGGCGGTGACGAAGCTCTTGTTTGACGTCCACTCCTCCCGCACGACGACGTCCGCGCCGTACTCGTAGCGGATGTTCTCCTCCATGTTGAGGTTTATCGTGCGCGCGGCGGACGAGCTGAATATGCCGGTCGCTATGGTCAGCACGAGGAATATCATTATAAACTGCTCCTCGCCCACCGACCGCGTTATCCGCAGGAAGGACGCGTAGAGCGCGGGCGGCCAGAAGCGCCGTCCCACCCGGAATATCAGCCGCATTATCCACGGGAACACACGCACGAGCAGAAGTCCCGCGCCGACCATAAAGAGCGACGACGTGATGAAGAGCAGCGGGTCTATCCCGCCCCCTCCCGCGCTCAGAAGGTCCTTCTGATTGTTGTAGGAGTAGAGGCCGTATATCGACGCTCCGAGAAGTATCACGTCAAGGAACAGCTTCTGCCAGAGCGGACGCGTAGAGCGTCCCGTCTTTGCGCGCTTGTGGTCGACTATCGTTATCTTTGAATACCTGAATGCCGGTATCGTCATCATCAGGACGGCGAGGACCGCCGCCGCGCCGCTGTAAAGCACGGCCTCCGGCACTATTCGCGCGTTTAATGACGCGCGGCTCACGAGTCCGAGGAACCCGTCCGACGCGCCGAGCACCCTGCATATCAGCAGACCGAGCGGCAGTCCCGCAAGGAAGCTCACTCCCGCGACTATTCCGCTCTCCGCAAGGAACAGGAGTATGACCTGTCCGCGCGAGGCGCCGCGGCTCTTTATCACCGCCACCGAGTTCTTCTCCTGCTCGAGTATCTCTTTTGACACCATGAATATGAAGAACGCAAAGAGTATGAATATGGGCGTCTGGAGCACCCAGAGCGTGACGGTGAGGCGGGACGCCTCGTCAAGTATGCTCTCGAGCGTCTGCGTATATCCCGCGCGGAAGCCGAGGGTGCCGTAGCGCTCGAACTCCTTCGCGCCGGCAAGCGTCGCCTCGTACACCTCGCGCGCGCCGTCGGCGTCAAGCGAGGAGTAGTCGAAGAGGTCGTAGTACTGCGCGCCGAAGTTCACTTCCTGCGGCAGCGGGTCGATAAACGTCTCCCGGAACAGATCCTCGTCCATCAGGCAGACGTCGGTGAAGGTCTGCGGCGAGTAGTACCAGTATGGGTCGCTCTCCTCGCTGTTTATGTAGGTGCCGACGACCTTGAAACGTACCGCGCCGCCGCTGTTGAGCTTCGCCTGCTTCATCTCGAGCACTTCCCCGAGGATGAGGTCCTGCTCCACAAGCGTCCTCTCGTTCACTATGACCTCTATCACGCCGCCGTCCGGCTCGGAGGAATACATTCGGCCCGTCTCTATCTTCAGGTGATCCTCCACGCCGCTCATCGACTGGAGGCGGAGCATCCTGTCCGCCTCGGTGCGGCGTCCGTCCACCTCGAGCGCCTGATAGTCGGACGTAGTGTAGACCGTCACCTTCTCCTTAAAGGGGACGGGCATGCTCTCCTCAAAAGCGGCAAGCCGCTCCTCGAACTGCATCAGTCCGTCCCGCTCGCGGCCCTTGTTCATATTGAGCGAGTTGAAGCGCAGCTCCACCGCGAGCGGATAGCTGTTCCGCTCCACCTGTCTTGCGTCGAGCGTGCGGACTATCATCCGCTGAAGTATCGCGTCCGAGTATATCGGTATGCTCGCGACCATAGAGCAGAGCAGGAGGTTTCCTATCAGCAGGCTCGCGACGAGCCACTTGTTTGAGAGCATCTTTCTGAGGATGAATCCGAACATTTCTCTCCCTCCCCTTAACCGACGCTCACATACTCGCCCGGCTCAAGGCCGGCAAGTATCTGTGTGTTCTTATCGTCCGCAAGTCCCGCGACGACGAAGCGCTTCCTCGGCGACCCGTCCCGCATGACGTAGACGTACCGCCTGCCCTCCTCGCTTTTCAGTGCGCTGTTCGGTACGACCACAACGCCGTCAAGCGAGAAACGCTCGACCTCCACCCGTATGCGCGGCATGAACCTTCCCGCGCCGTCCGAGGCGAGGACAGCGTTTGCGGCCTCTATTACCTCGTCCGGTATCTCCACCGTAAAGGTGCCCGTGTCCTCGCCGCGGTTTATCGGCGCGTCGAGCACGCGGCTCTCTATGTCTCCGTCGGCGAGGTCGGTCCTGATTGTCGCCCTCTCGCCGTAGCGCGGAACGCCGGTGATGTCGCTCGGCGCGGTGACGGCTATGTCCTCGTAGCTTATGAAGGTACACACCCGGCGGCCGTATTCCACCGGGAGACCCACTCCTAAGCTCTCGAGCGAGTAGACGCACCCGCGCGCCGGGGCATAGACGGTGTCCTCCGCCGCGCGCTCGTCAAACTCGCGGAGCGCATCCTGTGCCGCCGCGACGCGGTCTTCGGCGCCGGACTCGGCCGCCTCAAGCTGGAGCTCCGCGCGCTCAAGCTGAAGCTCCGCGCGGCGGTACGCGCGCGAGTCCGACCTGTCCGCCGCCGCGAGCGCTTCGCGCGCCGAAGAGGCGGCGCTCCGCGCGGTCTCCAGCGTGCGCTCCGTTTCGCTCTTCGCTATTTCAAGCTCCGCCTCGAGGCGCTGACGCTCCGCCGCGCTCGTCTCTATCGCAAAGCGCGCTATCGGCGCGCCTTCCTCCACCGTTTCTCCTGCGGAAACGTAGTATTCGGCAAAGCGCGCGCCGTTAAATTCACAGTATATGTCCTGCGTTGCAAATGACACGGAGGCGTCGGCCGACATACTGCGCGATATGCCGCCCACCGTGACCTCCGCCGTACGCGTCGAGCCGGAGGAGCTTCCTCCGCTCCTCTCCACCGGCTTTATCAGCGCCTCGCCCGCGCTCTCACTCTCCGAGCAGGAGACGAGGGAAAATGCCGCCGTCGCCGCGAGCAGCAGCGCGCAAAGTCTCTTAGCCGCCGACATAGACCTCATCCCCCTCCTCTACTCCGTCCAGGATCTCTGCATACGCGTCGTTCGTGACGCCGACCTTCACCTCGGTGTACACGAGCTCACCGCCGTCCTCGATATAGACGTAGGTGACGCCCGAGTCGCGGTAGAGCGCGCCGGAAGGTATCCGCACGGCGTCCTTAGCGCTCTCGCGGACGGCGCGGAGCTGTACAAACTCGCCCGACACGGGAAGCTCGCCGCCGTCCGAGCGCACAAACCTCTGCGGAGCGTCCTTCCCCGTCGCCTCGAACACCGCGATCTCGCGGTCGGTATACTCCCAGTGCTCAAGCGGGTACTCCGTTCCGTCTTCGATGTAACTGAGCTGTGCCGTAGACGGCACCTTTTCTCCCGCCGCACAGCTTATGTAGCGCCGGTCGCCGTCGGAAAGAGTGACAAGCGTCGTCGAGGACGCGGCGCGCGCGCCCTCCGATATGTAGACCGATATGACCTCGCCGCTCACCGGCGCGCGCAGTGTCGCGCTCTCTATCTCCTTTTCAAGCTCCGCTATGTCCTTTTTCGCGGCGTCAAGCGACCTCTCAAGCTGTCCGTCGTACCTGTCAAGGTCGGACTGACGGCTCTCTACCTCGAGCCGGAGCAGAGAGGCGTCCAGCCCGTCCGGGTCGGCCTCCTCCGCCTCCTCGAGGTCGAGCTTTGCAAGCTCCAGATCTATCTCAAGCATACGGCGCTCGCGCGCGCCGCTCTCCTCGAGCGAAGCGAGCCGCTCTTTCGCGTCGTCAAGCCTCTCCCGAAGTCCCTCGGTGTCGAGCTGCAGGAGCGCGTCCCCCTCGGAGACGCTGTCCCCCGTCTTTACAAACACTCTGTCGACCACGCCGGACGAGTCCTCAAAGGACACGTCGGTCTGCACCGGCAGGACGCAGGCGGAGTACACAAGCACCGCTTCGACGTCCCCGCGCTCCGCCTTCGCCGTGTCGTACACGACCTTCACGGTGTCCGCGAGCGGCGGCGCGGACGTCTCTCCGCCGCCCCCGCAGGACGACATTATCAGCGCGGCGGCGGCCGCCGCCGCGAGCAGTCTCAGCTTCATGAAACTATCACCTGCTCTCCCTCCTCGAGGCCGGAAACTATCTCGGTCATACCGTCCGCCGAGAAGCCCGTCTCGACGTTTCTCATCACGCGGACGCCGTCCTCGAGCATATAGACTATCGACCGGCCGTTCGCGCTCTTCACCGCCCCGGATGGGACTCGCAGAACGTCGTACACGGCGTCGGTCGTAATGCTCACCACTCCGTAGGTGCCCTCAGCTGCCGTCTCGGTGTAGTCGCGCGGCACGATGCTCGCGACGCTTCCCTCTGTCGAGACGACCTCCGCCTCGTACTCCTCGCCGCCGATATTGACCGTAACAACGTCCCCGACGGCAAAGAGGCCCTTCGCGTCGGTCTCGTCGCAAGAGAAGACCATGGAGGTCTTGTCGCTTATCGTTATGAAAGTCTCCCCGGCGGTCGAGGTAAAGCCGTCTCCGCCGAAGCTCTTGACGTAGGTCACGGTCCCCGCAAACGGGGCGCAGAGACGGTGCTTCTCCTCGTCCGAAAGCAGTTCGTCAAGCCTTGCCTCCTCTGCGGCAAGGCGAAGCTCTGTCGTGCGGCGGTTTGCTTTGTAGTTCTCCTCCGCCGCCTTACGTTCGCTCTTCAGGCTCTCGCTCGTCGGATCCGCCGCGATGCGGAGGTCGTACCGCTCGAGCTCGAGCTTTGAGCTCTCGGCCATCTCCTCAAGCGTCCGCTCGTAGCCCGCTATCGTCTCGCGCGCGGCGTCTATCTCGTCGGAGAGGCCGCCGTCCTCGAGCTCGCAGAGCAGCTCGCCCTCCTTCACGTCGTCCCCGACCGAGACATATACCGCGTCGAGCGCCGCTCCGTTCACGTCGAACGCAAGCGACTGCTTCACGGACGGCATATAGCGAAAGGTCACCCTCTTTGTCTCGAGGATGTCCCCGCGGTCGACGTTTGCGAAGGTGTAGTCTGTCTTTTCGTAGGCGTATATCAGCGGGGGCGACGGCGCCTCCGCCTCCTCCGGCAGCAGCGAGCACCCGCCGAGTATCAGCGCCGCCGCGCACGCCATCGCCGTGCATTTTACGGATATGCTGCTCATTTCCGTCCTCCGAGAGAAAGAATATCTGTCACAGAAGCTCCTTTATTGCCTCGCTCACGGTCCTCACGCGAATCACCTCGAGGCCGTCCGGCACGCGGACGTCCCTCGCGCCGCGCGCGGGCATGGCGCACCGCTTGAATCCGAGGCGGCGCACCTCCGCGAGGCGCTGCTCTGCGGCGGTGACGCCTCTCAGCTCGCCCGCAAGTCCGACCTCGCCGAACGCGGCGAGGTCGTCCCCGGTGGGACGGTCAAGCAGCGCACCCGCGAGCGCGAGCACCGTCGCGAGGTCTATGGCGGGCTCGTCCACCTTCAGTCCGCCGACGATGTTTATGTAGGCGTCCCGATTGGAGGTTATCAGCCCCGCGCGGCGCTCGAGCACCGCGAGCATCAGGACGGCGCGGTCGTAGGCGAGTCCCGAGCTCATCCGCCGAGGATTGCCGTAGGCGGTGGGCGTCACGAGCGCCTGCACTTCCGCGAGCACCGGCCGCGAGCCCTCCATCACGCATGCGACGCAGGAGCCCGCGACGTTTGACGGCCGGCCGGAGAGAAGCATCTCGGACGGGTTCGGTATCTCGCGCAGTCCCTCCCCCGTCATCTCGAACACGCCTATCTCGTTTGTCGAGCCGAATCGGTTCTTCTCGGCGCGGAGTATCCTGTGGATGAGGTTTCTGTCCCCCTCGAAGCTCAGCACGCAGTCGACGATGTGCTCGAGCACCTTCGGCCCCGCAAGCGAGCCCTCCTTGTTGACGTGGCCGACAACGAACACCGTCACCCCGTCGGTCTTTGCAAGCTGCATCAGCGCGAGCGTGCAGTCCTTTATCTGGCTGACGCTCCCCGGCGCGGAGGCGTTCGAGCGGCGGAACATCGTCTGTATCGAGTCGACTATGAGTATGTCCGGATTGTTCTCGCGGACGAGGTCTATTATCCTGTCGAGGTCTGTTTCGGAGAGCGCGGAGAGGTTGTCCCCCGAAACGCCGAGGCGGCGCGCCCTCATGCCTATCTGGCGGATGCTCTCCTCGCCTGAGACATAGAGCACCCGACGCTCGAGGCAGAGCGAGGCGCAAATCTGGAGCAGAAGCGTCGACTTGCCTACGCCCGGCTCGCCGCCCACGAGCACAAGGCTTCCCTGCACAGCGCCGCCGCCGAGCACGCGGTCGAGCTCCCCGAGCCCCGTCGAGAAGCGCGGCTCGCTCTCCTCCGACACCTCCGAGAGGCGCATGACGTTGTTCTCCCGCCCGGCGGGCGCGGAGACCGCGTGCTTCGCCGCGGGGCCGGTGACGACCGTGCTCTCGACAAGCGTGTTCCACTTTCCGCAGCTCGGACAGCGTCCCGACCACTTGTAGGTCTCGTATCCGCACTCTGAGCAGAAGAACAGCGTTTTTTCCTTCGATGCGGGCAAGTTACATCTTCCTTTCGCGCTTTGACTTCTGTTTTTCTTTCACGTCACGGCGGCGGAGCGCCGGCGTCACATCCCGCCGCTCTCGAGCGTGAGCAGTCCGCTCACGAGAAGGCAGGCGAGCTTCTTCTGGTGCCCGTCGTCCTGGAGCTCCGCGAGGTCGCGGGAGTTGGAGAGAAATCCGCACTCTGCGAGTATCCCGGGGCAGGTTATCTTTCGGAACAGGTACACGTCGCCCGCGACGGGCTTCGCTTCGCGCGTGTTCTCAGGGTCGAGCTGACTGCGGACGTTCCTCTGGAGCGTCTCCGCGAGCGGCTTTGCCTCGTCGCCCTTGTAGAATATGTGCGCGCCGCCGTACCGGCTGTCCCCGAACATGTTCTGGTGTATGCTGATAAGGAACGCGTCCTCCGTCTCCGCGACTATCTCGACGCGCCGCCGCAGGTCGGCGGCCTTGGCGCTCTTGCCGGACTTTGCGCCGTCCCCCACCGCCGTGTCGGTCTCGCGAATGAGCACGGGGTCAACGCCGAACAGCCGGAACAGCGCCGCCGTCTTGAGCGAAATGGCGAGGTTCAGCCCGCTCTCTATCACTCCGCTCGAGCTCACCGCGCCGCCGTCGAAGCCGCCGTGACCGGCGTCTATGACGGGTGTGTACGCCGCGGCAGGACGCACGAGCAGCGCCGCGAGCGCAAGTGCCGAAATAACTCTTTTCATCATCGACCGCCTCCCGTACAGAATATGTGGGAGGCGGTCAGAAAATCGCCGCAATTTGCTTTTTACGCGCGGGGCATGCCGCCGCTTTACTTCTTTTCCTTGTCCGGCTTCTTGTAGACGAGCCTTGCAAGTATCGAAAAATGCTTCATCCCGAAGGTGTAGGCGACGTGATATATCGCCGGCGCTATCACGACGGGGAGCAGGCAGAACAGCGGCGACACGTCCTCGAGCTTCTGCAGTACAAACAGGAACGGCATGTAGAACGTGTGGTAGGCTATCGGGATGATGACGCTTATGCCGGTCTGCATGAGCGGGTCGAGCCCCTGCGCGCGCTGAGAGAGCACGACAAAGCCGTGCGCCATCATCAGCACCGCGAACAGCAGTCCGACACTCTCGGCAATCATCGCGCACTTGAGCCCACGGAATTTGTCGCGCGGTATGTGACCGTAGTTCATCATATTTACGTCGCGCTCGCCCGCGTGCCACCCCTCGATGTAGGTGACGGCGGTGAAGCTGAATATACCGACGGCGTAGCCGACGACCGTCGCCACAGTCTCGTCTATAACGAGACCGAGGACGTTCATCACAAGGAACGTCAGGAACGCGCCGATTATGTGCGCGCCGATGATGTTGAATATCTGCGGCCCCCTGCGCGTGCGGCGCGCCTCCGTGCGCGACGCGTCGTCAATGCGTGCGCCCCACTGCGTCGGCTTCTCGTTTCGATCGGCCCAGTCATTCTTTTCCGGAAGATTTGTGTTGTCAGGCATAGCTGTACCTCCGCAAAAAACTGTCTTTATTGTAATCATACCACAGAATTGCTTGAATGAAAAGAACAATCTGTGAACTTCGATAAAAAAACAGCCCCGTGACTGGTCTTCCCCCTCAAAACGGTTCGGAAAGCCCGCGAATTGCAGATACAGAACGCTCCCGACGTATGCCGGGAGCGTTCTGTTTCGTTTACGCTATTCTGTTTTCTCTCGGATCATTCTCCACTGGTGCCGTTGATGTAACGCCAGAAAGCGGGGTTGACATAACGGGTCACGGTCTCGACCTTGAGGTCGGGCGCGAGCTCCGAAACGACCTTGCCGACGGCGTCAACGTTCGCGGCGGTGCTGAACGAATGTATCTCGTAGTCACCGTTCTTTATGACGTTGTCGTATATCGTCTCAAATTCCTCGTTCTTCATCGGAGTGAGCGAGGTGTAGAGCGGTTGCCACCATGCGCCGGCGATAAGTCCGTCAAAGCTGCCGTCCTCGTTCTGATTTGCGGCATACTTCTTCGCATACTCCTCGATAACGCTGTGGAACTCTTCCTTCTCCGCGACGGTCTCGAACTCCAGCTGCATATCGTACTCGATGTCGTAGGTGTAATAGAAATCGTCCGACACCTTTGTGACCTTCGGGCCGGGCTCGCCCCACGAGAGGTCGTACTCGTAAATGGAAACCTTCGGCTCTATCTGGACATAGGCGTCAAACCCTTCACTCTGGAGCAGTTCTATGAGCTGAACGGCATGAGTGGGATCGCTGTGACCGTACTGAAGCGTATACTCGGGCAGGAAGTTTGCCTTGTAGCCCGCGTACTTGAGGTTGTAACCGGTGGTAGCGTCACGCATAACTATCTCCGGCCCGAGCTTGTCGAGCACGCCGCCGTCGCTGAGAACAGTGATGGAATCCAGCGCGCTTACAAGCTTCGACGCGATGTCCGCATCGCTGATGCGGCCGATGTAGTGGCGGCCCTGACCGGTAATCTGCGCGACGCCCATGATGAGCTCGGTCGCGGTGTCGGCGTCAAGCGGGGCGGCGGGATCGGCGGTGGCGGTGATGAGGTCGGCGTCAAGAGCGCAGGCATACGCGGGCGCGGCCGCGGCGGAAACCTTGGCGGGCACGCCGTAAGCGGCGATGCGCTCCGCGGCCTTCTCTGCCGAGTAGCTGGCGGCAAGCTCGGTAAGTCCGGCGGCGTTCACGGCGGACTCTATCGCGTCGCCCGTGGTGAGGGTCGTGCCGGTGACGGCGGTGCCGCCGACGGCCGTGACAGCCTTGTTCCACGCGTCAAGCGTGACGGTACCCGTGAAGGTGACTCCGAAGAAGTGCTTGATGTACTCGTCAGCCTTCTCGGCATTGCCTGCGAGATCGTCGATGTAGACGGTCTTGGTGGTCGCGTCGAAGTCGACGTCGAGGCCGAGCGCCTCGCTTACCGCGCGGGCGGGCAGGTAGGTCGTTCCGTTGTAGATGAACGTGTCAACCGCGGCTCCTCCGGCGTCCTTCGGGTTCAGCAGGGCGTCTTCCTTATAGACGTCCACCCCGCCGTAGACGGTGAGCTGCTTTTCGGTGAGCGTGGAAGCGCCGGCAAATCCGAGACCGGCGACCAGTGCCACGGCAAGCAGGAGCGCGGCTGCCTTTTTGAGACCATGCGACATAGTGATTTCCTCCTATCAAGTTTTTGGCAGTTCTGCCAAAAATATTGTAACACCTGTTTCGACCGTTTGCGACATCTATTTTTCAGTCGGCAAATTTTTGTAGGGTTTAACAAAAATTTCTCCCTCGGAAAGCCCGATTTATTCTATTTGGCGCACCTCGACGAGTCCCTTCCCTGCCGCGCCCGGAACGGTCCGCCCGCTTCCGGCATACTTATACGTAGCCCGATACGGGCGCTCCCGCGACAGCCGCACCGGCGCGGGAGCAGATGCAAGGTGCGGAGAAACGGCGGTATACAATGGATCACGACAAGCTGCTTATGCAGATGCCCGAGCGCCGGCCGCGTTCGGGCGCGGATATCGGCGACCTTCCGCAGGAGGCGGTCATAGCCATGACCTACACCCCGATGCAGCGGCAAGGCTCCGCGAAGTTTGAGCCGGGCGCGGCGCTCTCGCGCGGCACGCTCTACCCCGGTCTCGAGCTGCCTCTCGGGAACAACTACAACGTCCAGCCGGTGAGGATGACTCCCCTCAGTGAGCTTCAGGCGCTCCACTTCAGCATCACCGAGCTCAGTCTTTATCTCGACACTCACTGCTCCGACCGCGAAGCGCTCGCGCTCCTGCGCGCCTATCAGAAGGCGTACCGTGAGAAGCGCGAGGAGTATGTGAAGCGGTTCGGTCCGCTCTCCAAGCAGGACGTCGTCTGCTCGGACGGCTATGACTGGACAGACGACCCGTGGCCGTGGGAACTTGGCAGGAGGGATATATAATGTTTGAATACGAAAAGGCGCTCCAGTACCCGGTAAAGATAAAAAATCCGAACCCGGCGCTCGCAAAGTTCATCATCAGTCAGTATGGTGGCCCGGACGGCGAGTTCGCGGCGAGCATGCGCTATCTCAGCCAGCGCTTCTCCATGCCATACGCCGATCTGAAGGGACTGCTCACCGACATCGGCACCGAGGAGCTCGCGCACATGGAGATGATAGGCGCGATAGTCCACCAGCTCACCCGGTGCATGTCGGACGAGGAGATAAAGAAGGCGGGCTTTGACACCTATTTCGTCGACCACACGGCGGGCGTCTACCCGCAGGCGGCGAGCGGAGTGCCGTTCACGGCGGCGTTCATCGGCGTCAAGGGCGACACGATAGCCGACCTCAGCGAGGACCTCGCGGCCGAACAAAAGGCCCGAGTGACTTACGACAACATTCTCCGCATGGTGGACGACCCGGACGTCATCGACCCGATACGCTTCCTGCGCGAGCGCGAAGTAGTGCATTTCCAGAGATTTGGAGAAGCTTTGAGCCGTACCACCGACAGGCTGAACAGCCGCAACTTCTACGCGTTCAACCCGTCGTTCGACCGTCCGGTGAAGTGACGGTTCGGTCTTTAGCACACAAAACAATAACTTTGGTGACAGCCGACCTATGCGAAAAAGGAGCGAGGCTTCAAGCCCCGCTCCTTTGCTTTCCCATGAACCTATTTCAAGTACTTATCAAACCACGCAAGTATCTCGTCCATCCTGCGGATACGGCTCTTCGGACGTCCCGTGCGGCTGAGGTCGTGGTTCTCGCCCTTGAAGAGGCAGAGCTTCGCGTCGCACCCGTTCCGCTTGAGGGCGGTGTACATCGACAGTCCCTCGACCATCCAGCAGCGGTAGTCCGAGTCGGAGTGGATAAAGAGCGTCGGCGTAACGCAGTTCGGCGCGTATTTCAGCGG
The DNA here is from genome assembly GCA_947585215.1 of uncultured Clostridia bacterium. GTDB lineage: Bacteria > Bacillota > Clostridia > Oscillospirales > JAAYOS01 > CANRIN01. Next base: position 11,997 of record CANPWY010000004.1, on the reverse strand, counting down.
CGAGAAGTCCCACAGCGCCGAGACGTTCTCCCTCGTCGTCGTGAGATGGTTCGTCTCGGTGAACGGTATGCCTATATCCGTCGTGTGCTCAAAGCTCGTCCAGTTCGCTATGGAGCGCTGCGAGCAGGCGGCGGCGAAGCGGTTCGTGTGGCCTATTATCCAGTTCGTCATAAATCCGCCGTAGCTGCCGCCGGTGACGCCGAAGCGCTCCGCGTCGGCGTCCGGATACTTCTCGAGCATCAGGTCGGCAAACTCCATTATGTTCGCGTAGTCCACCGAGCCGTACTTGCCCCATATATCCGCGAAGTCGTCCCCGCGGCCGTCCGAGCCGCGCGGGTTGCAGAAGAACACGAAGTACCCGGCGTTCGCCCAGACCTGCATTTCGTGGTGGAACACTCCGTCAAACGTGGTGCGCGGCCCGCCGTGGATGTGCAGTATCGCGGGATACTTCTTTCCCGGCGTGTAGCCCGCGGGCGTCATCGCCCAGCCGTGTATCTCGTACCCGTCCGACGCGGTAAAGACGTGCTTTTCCGGCGTGCGGACGTCATACTCCGAGAGCGCCGCGCTGTAATCGGTCACGGCCCTGCCGTCAATGTAGAGCTCGGAGAGCTTGTCGCCGTAGAGGCCGCAGAAGGCGAGGTGGCCGTCCGCTATGTCGAAGCAGTCGCACGCGCCCTCCGGCGTGAGCCCGTCCGCGAGGCGTCCGTCCGGACGTATGACGCAGAGCTCGCTGCCGTCCCCGCGCGCGGAGATGAAGTACCAGCTTCCGTCGACGATCTTCGCGCCGCGTCCGCCGCCGACGCGCGCGTCGCTTCCGACCGAGCCGTAGCCGACGCTGTGGTCGTTGTCGGCGATCTTTCGGCACTCGCCGGAGTCGAGCGAGAGGGTGTAGAAGTCGCCGGTCTCGAGCGCCGTGCCGTCCCCGGCGCACATGATGAGCGTGCCCGCGTCAAGGAAGTCGAAGCCGGAGAGATAGAAGCGTCCCGCGCCGAGCAGCTCGCGGGTCTTCAACGTCTTTAGGTCACAGATGAAGAGCCCGGTCTTCTCGGTGTAGCTTGTGTAGTCGTGCCACTCTCCGCCGCCGAATACGACGGTCTTTCCGTCCGGCGAGGGAGCAAAGCCCGCGAGGTCGAACCACTCCCCCGTTATCGGCTTCAGCTCCCCGGAGGAGCGATTGAATATGTAGAGGCGGCTCCGGTGTCCCGACGTGAACCTGCCGCCGTTCTCCCAGAACGGATACTCGGTGAGCACGTCGCAGGGCGACTCGCGCCGCTCGCGAAGCGTCTTTTCCTTCTCCTCCTCGCTCATTCCGGCGAGGTCTGGGAGCGTGTTGTCGTATGTCGCCGTGACCAAGTACCTCTCCCCGTCTATCGGACGGAGGCTCGCACCGACGAGCGGCAGCGTGAACGCGAGCGCCGCTTCGCCGCCCGACGGGTCTATCTCATAGAACGCCGTGAGCGGTTCGCCCGCCTCGGCGCGCTTCTTCAGCTTCTCATCCCTCATCGCGGGGAAAAGCAGCTTCCCCGCCTTCGTCCAGACGTAGCTTCGTGCGTCCCCCGAGCCGGTGAGGCGGCGCTCCTTGCCGCTTGCGACATCGACGACGTGAATGTCGCCGATGTACTTGTTCTCCTCCTTGGAAACGCCGCTTTCCACATACGCAAGCATCTTCCCGTCCGGTGAGAAACCGGGCATGCTCGGGTAGCGGAACTCGGCAAACGTGTCGGAAACTATCTTCTTCATCTCAAGACCCCCTTATTCCGCCGTAAGGCGGAGTTTACGAGAAACGTGCCCGCAGGGGCACGTTTCCTTATTTACTGTATTTCTACGGTTATCTTGTCCTCCGCGACGTCGAGCTTAAAGCCGCGGACATTGCGGTCGTAGTTGTCGATGAGTACAGTCGCGAGTGCGTCCTCGACCTCCTTCTGTATGAGACGGCGGAGATTGCGCGCGCCGTAGGTGAGCGAATAGCTCTTTTTCACGAGCCACTGCTCCACCTCCGCGCTCCACTCGAGCGTCATCTCGCGCTCCTTCATCGAATCCCTGAGGTCTCCGAGCATTATGCGGACTATGCGCGAGAAGTCCTCCTCGGAGAGCTGGTTGAATACCACGACCTCGTCGACGCGGTTGATGAACTCGGGGCGCATTATCTCGCCGAGCGCCTTCATCGCGCGCTCGCGGGACTGCTCGTTGAAGCTTCGGTCAAAGCCGACCGAGCCGCTCCCCTTGCGGTCGCTTCCGGCGTTGGAGGTCATGATTATGACGGTGTTCTCGAAGTTCACTTCCTTGCCGTGCGCGTCGGTTATCCGTCCGTCGTCAAGTATCTGCAGGAGGATGTTCAGCACGTCGGGATGCGCCTTCTCTATCTCGTCAAACAGGACGACGGAGTAGGGCTTGCGGCGTATCTTCTCGGTGAGCTGGCCCGCCTCGTCATAGCCGACGTATCCCGGAGGCGCGCCGACTATGCGGCTGACTGAGTGCTTTTCCATAAACTCGCTCATGTCGAGGCGGATAAGGCTCTCCGGCGAGTCGAAGAGGTCGCGCGCGAGGCACTTCACAAGCTCGGTCTTGCCGACGCCGGTGGGTCCGACGAATATGAAGCTCACCGGCTTGCGCTTGGCGGAGATACCGACGCGTCCGCGCCGTATGGCGCGCGCGACGGCGTCGATCGCCTCGTCCTGGCCGACTATCCTAGAGCGGAGGCGCTTGTCGAGATCCTTCAGCTTCTCGAACTCCGCCTCCTGAATGGAGGACGCGGGTATCTTTGTCCACAGTTCTATCACCCGAGCGAGGTCCTCCACGCCGAGCGACGGAAGGTTCTGCTCAAGGTCGGCTATCCGCGCGTTTATCTGGAGCTCGCGGCTCCGAAGCATCGCAAGACGCTGATAGCTCTCCTGCGCGTCCGCCGGTGTCTTGCCGCTTGCGGTGGCGGCGTCGAGCTTCACGCGCTCGTCAACTATCGAGTCAAGCTCGCGGCGGAGCCTGTCGCGCTCGTTTATGACGGGGCTCTTGAGGTTCACTTCGCTGCAAGCCTCGTCGATGAGGTCTATCGCCTTGTCCGGCAGGTAGCGGTCGGTGATGTACCGCTCGCTGAGGACGGCGGCCTCCCGCGCGACGTAGTCGCTTATCTTCACGCCGTGGAAGTCGCTGTAATAGTGGGCGATGCCCTTTATTATCTCCACCGTCTCATCCACGGACGGCTCGCTCACCGTGACCGGCTGGAAGCGCCGCTCGAGCGCGGTATCCTTCTCGATGTGCTTGCGGTACTCGGCAAACGTCGTTGCGCCGATGACCTGTATCTCGCCGCGCGAGAGCGCCGGCTTGAGGATGTTCGCGGCGTTCATCGAACCCTCCGCGTCCCCCGCGCCGACGATGCTGTGTACCTCGTCTATCATCAGGATGATGTTCCCGAGGCGCTTTATCTCGTCTATGAGACCCTTCATGCGGCTCTCGAACTGTCCGCGGAACTGCGTTCCCGCGACGAGTGCCGTGAGGTCGAGGAGATAGACCTCCTTGCTTTTCAGCTTGTCCGGCACGTCTCCGTCGACAATGCGCTGCGCGAGTCCCTCCGCTATGGCGGTCTTGCCGACGCCCGGCTCGCCGATGAGGCACGGGTTGTTCTTCTGGCGGCGGTTGAGTATCTGCGTGACGCGCTCTATCTCGGTCTCTCTGCCGACTACGCGGTCAAGCTTTCCCTCGGCGGCCTTGCCGGTGAGGGATATGCAGTAGGAGTCGAGGAACTTGCGGTTCCTGTCCTGCTTTGAGCGCTTCTCGCTCCGCGCGGAGCTTCCGTCTCCGCCGGGGAAGGGCTGCGGCGCTGGCGGCTCCCCGCCGTTCGCGCCGAAGAGGCGGTCGAGGAACGGGAAGGTCGCCGTTCTCCCCTCGTCCTTATCGTCGTCTCCGCTGTCACCGTCACCGTCGTCATGGTCGTGCGACTGTTCGGAGAGCATACCCATCATCTCGCTCTGAGCCTGTTCAAATTCCTCGGGCGTGATGCCGAGCTGCTCTATCATCTGGTCTATCTGCTTCAGCGCGTCGTCCGGCAGGCGTATGCCGAGCTCCTTTGCGCACTTCAGGCAGAGACCCTCGTTCTTCTGCTCGCCGTTCTCGACGCGCGTGACGAATATCGTGGCTATATTTTTCTTGCATCTGCTGCAAATCATGGGGTTATTTTGCATTTTGCCGTAATTTCCTTTCAGCTGAGAAGTCAAAAATTTTCAGTGCGCGGCCTTCTTTTCGGCAAGCAGGCGGAACATGTTGAGCGCGTATCCGACGAATGCTATGAGCGTCAGCGCGAGCGCGCAGGTCATGACTACCGTCGCCGCCGTCGGCGGCACATCAAAAAGCATCATCACAAGGCAGGACGTGAAGAACACCACCGTAGACGCCTTTCCGAGTATGTTCGAGGGCGGCACGTCGTCGATATACTTGTAAAGTATCACCGAGCCGAGGCCCATCAGTATTTCCTTTATCGCAAACACTATGAATATCCAGAGCGGTATCATCTTCGATATTATTATGCAGACGAGCGCCGCCGCAGTCATCAGCTTATCCGCGAGCGGGTCGAGCACTCTGCCGAGGCGCGTTATCTTGTTGTACTTCCGCGCTATCCGTCCGTCAAGCATATCCGTGAACGCCGCGAGCAGGAAGATAAGTCCCGCCCACCTGTGCGCATTCGGCAGACCGGAGAAGAATACTCCCACAAACGCAGGAACCATGGCTATTCGGAGCAGCGATAACGCATTCGGCACATTCATAGAGTATCCTCCTTAAATCGGGAGACGCCCGAGGCGTCCGCCCGGAAATTATACGCCCTTCCGAAGCCGCAGGGCTTTGGGAGCTCGCACGCTCCGTCAGCGGAGCGAGAACGGATCAATGTCGCGGAAAAACGAGAAGAGCACCGTGTTGTCCGCGACCTCCGGCGCGACGAATATCTCCGCCACGGTCACGAAGAGCAGTACGACAAGAAGCCCGCTCGCGGCTCCGAGCAGAAGCCCCAAGGCATGATTTATCCCGCCGAGCAGCGGCAGACGGAACGCAAAGTCGAGCGCGTGCGCCACAAGCATCACCGCTATGAGCAGCAGGAAGAAGGACACCGTGCTCACTATAAACCGCGCAAGCGTGTCCGCCACCTCCGCGCTCAGCTTGTTTGCGGCGGACGCCGCAAGCTCGCCGCCCGCCTGTCCTACGCTCCCTTCGGCGCTTGTATCGAGATAGTCGCCGAGCCGGACGCCGAACACGTCTATTTCGGACACGGCTTCGAGCGAAGCGTCCGCAAGCCTGCCGGTCTCGTCCGCTATCTCCATGAGCGGAGGAAGTATCCTCTCCTCTATAGCCGGCTGTACCGCGCTTGCGACCACCGGGGCAAGCATGTGAGTGATGATGACAGAGCCCACGAGCGCTATGATGACCTTCAGAATAGACGCGAGCATCAGCACGAACCCGCGCTTCGCTCCGCGCACCGTCGCGAAAATAAGTGCGGCGGCTATCACGAGGTCAAGAATTATGTTCTGAAAAGCGTTCATCCGTATCTCCGAGTCTCCTTGAAAGTCCTCCGGCCGCCCGCGTCAATACTGATAGACGGAGGCCGCGCCCGAGGTTATGACGTAGACCGTGCCGCCCCGCGCCACAAGCAGCTTCCTGCTCCCGGCGGGACACGGGCCCTGCGCCGCGCTCTCTAAATTACTATTATACACCACAAACCCGTCGTTTGTCAAAATTCCAAAATCGGCGCCCTCGGCGTCCATGTCCTCAACGCCTCCCGTCACCCGAGAAGCGAGCTCCGTGCCATGGAAATCGAGCGTCACCACGCGGCAGCTGAGCCCCGAAGCACCTGTGAGCGCGAGCGACACGAATCCGTTCCCCACGCCGTAGGACGTAAGGTTGTACGCGCCGAACTCATAGCGCGCGTTTTCCGCGCCGGTGTCTCCGTCCACGAAAACCGCCGCCTCGTCCGTGAGGACGAGTATCGTTTCGTCGTCAAGGAACTCGGCGGAGAGCACCATGCCGTTCGGATCCTCCCAGAACGCCATCGGCTCCGCCTCCGCGCTGGAGTGCTCGAATATGTAGACCGAGGAGAGTATCTGCGCATCGAGCTGGCGCACGCCCGCGAGCGCGGTTCGCGTGCCGTCCGGCGAGACGTCTCCCCCTATCAGATAGCGCTCCGCGCTCGAGAGCTCGTACACCGTCCTGCCGTCCTCATCAATGACGGTGGCGACGGCGCGCCAGTTCGCGCTCTGCTGTATCATCAGCCGCCATCCGCTGCCGTTGACCTCCGCGAATATGAGGTCGCCCGGCGCGGAGTCGTTTGCCTTCACCTTGCCGTCCTCGACGAGGATCATGCCCGTCCCGCCCGCGTCGTAGGCGAGGAGCCAATTTCCGTCACAGCGGAGAACGGGGTTTGTGAAGCTCTTTGCCTCGTCAATTTCGGTAGAGCCGTCCGGCCGGACGACCTGCAGTCCGCTCGGCCCGAGTATCGCCGCGCCCTCGCGATAGGCACAGAACACGTTGCGGGTGTTCGCGACGAACTCTATCTCCTCCGCGCGCTCAAGCGTTCCCTGCTCCTCCTCCGCGCCGAAGAAGGTGGCGTAGAAGCCGTTTTCGCGGATGCTCGGCCAGCTGACCACGGCAAGCGTGACAAAAAGACCCGCCGCTATCACGAGCAGGCACCGCAGTATAAGCCCGAGCGGGTCGATTTTCCGCTTCGGTTTTTCCTCCGCCGCCGGATTTTCTCTGTCCTTTGCCATTTTCATTCCTCACCGACCTAAGATTCAGACGTTTTCCCTGTACCACACGCCGGTCATATACAGGCCGCAGGCCGGAAGCGTCGGCCCCGCGGCCGTGCGCTCGCCCGCTTCTAGCAGTGCCGGTATATCCTCCGGTGAGAGCTTCCCCTCCGACACATACAGCAGTGTGCCGGATATCGCGCGCGCCATATTGTAGAGGAAGCCGTTCGCCTTCATGCGTATCAGCACCGCGCCGCCCTCCTCGCGTACCTCGAGCTCGTGCATCGTCCTCACCGTCGTCTTTACGTTCGAGCCGACCGAGCGGAGCGCCGCGAAGTCATGCTCGCCCACGAGTATCTCCGCCGCCGCGCGCATCCGCGCGACGTCCGGCGTTCTCGGGTAGAAGTACGCGCGGTCGGCAAGGAACGGGTCGTGTATGCGCGAGGGGCTTATGACGTAGGTGTACTCCTTTGCAAGTGCCGAGAATGTTGCGTGGAAGTCCTCCCCGACGTCTGTTGCGGAGTAGACGGCTATGTCGCGCGGAAGCCGAGTGTTCACCGCATACGGCAGACGCGCCGCCGGTATCCCGCTCTCCGTGCGGAAGTTTGCGACGTAGGTTCGGGCGTGTACGCCCGCGTCCGTCCTACCGCACCCGGTGACGCGGACGGGGTGACCCACCGCCCCCTCGAGCGCTCTCTCGAGCGTCTCGGATACGGTGACGTCGCTCTTCTGCGCCTGCCAGCCGTGGTAGGCCGTACCGTCGTAGGCAAGCCGCATGGCGATATTCCGCCTTCCGCGTTCCGTACCGAGCGGCGTCATATCCCGAACACTTCCACCGGGAATATCTTCAGCAGTATGACCGCCGCCGCGAGCGCCGCTACGGTGAGGAGCGCCCACAGGTCAACCGTGCCGAACTTCAGCGAGCGCATCCGCGTCCGTCCCTCGCCGCCGTGGTAACAGCGGCACTCCATCGCGACGGCGAGCTCGTCCGCCCGCCGGAACGCGCTTATAAATAGCGGCACGAGCAGCGGGATGAGCGCCTTCGCGCGGCGGAGAAGTCCGCCGCTCTCGAAGTCCGCCCCGCGCGCCTTCTGCGCGGACATTATCTTGTCCGCCTCCTCAATGAGCGTGGGGATAAAGCGGAGGGCTATCGACATCATCATCGCGAGCTCGTGCGCCGGGACGTGTATCTTCTCGAGCGGCTTCAGCAGGCTCTCGATGCCGTCGGTGAGCTGGAGCGGGGACGTGGTGTAGGTCAGCATGAACGTGCCGGAGATGAGCAGGATTATCCGGACTATCATGAACACCGCCGTCACGATGCCCTCCTTGTATATCGCGACGTTCCAGAAGCTCAGGAGGGGCTTTCCCTCCCCCTTGGTGTAGAACATATTCAGTATTCCGGTGAGGGCAATGATGAAGATGAGCGTCTTCATCCCCCGGAGTATCATCTTCGGCGTTATATGCGATATGGCTATCGCCGTGCAGAGAAACGCAATTATCGCAAGATAGCTCACGAGCCCGTCCGCGACGAACAGCACAACGATGTACGCTATCGTGAGGAGTATCTTCATCCTGGGGTCCATCCGGTGAAGCGGAGTGTTCCCCGGGAAATACTGTCCGAGGGTTATATCCTTAAGCATTGCCACGGACGTTCCCTCCCTTCACACGCAGGAGCTCCCGCACGCCGTCCTCGACGGTGTAGACCGCCGGGTTCACCGCGACGCCGAGGCGCTTCAGCTCCCGGAACACCTTTGTCACCATCGGCACGTCAAGCCCGATGCGCTCGAGCTCGTCCGCCCTCGCGAACACCTCGGCGGGCGTGCCGGTGCAGTTTATTCCGTTATCGTCGAGGACTATTATCCGCGACGCGTAGCGCGCCGCCTCCTCCATGCTGTGAGTGACTATTATGACGGCGGCGCCGCTCTCGCGGTGATAGTCGTCTATCCTTCCGAGTATCTCGCGCCGACCGCGCGGGTCAAGACCCGCCGTCGGCTCATCGAGGATGAGCACCTCCGGGCGCATGGCTATCACGCCCGCTATCGCTACGCGGCGCTTCTGTCCGCCCGAGAGCTCGAACGGCGACTTTGAAAGCGACTCCTCGTCTATTCCGACAAACCGCGCCGCTTCGCGCACCCGCTCCGCGATCTCTTCGTCGGAGAGGCCCATGTTCTTCGGGCCGAAGGCTATGTCCTTCTCCACCGTCTCCTCGAAGAGCTGGTACTCGGGGTACTGGAACACGAGGCCTACCTTGAAGCGCACCTCGCGGATGCTCTTCTCGTCCTCCCAGATGTCCCGGTCGTCAACGAACACCCGCCCCTCCGTCGGCCTCAGAAGGCCGTTAAGGTGCTGGATGAGCGTGCTCTTGCCCGAGCCGGTGTGACCTATGAGCCCGACGAACTCGCCGCGCTCTATCTCGAAGCTCACGCCGTCGAGCGCCTTCCGCTCGAACGGAGTGCCCGCGCCGTATACGTATGTAAGATTTTCCGCTCGAATTACCGCCATGTTCCTCCGTGACCTCTCCGGGTCCTTTGCAATCGAAATATTCAGCGCATCACGGCCGCTATCGCCGCCGCGCACTCGTCGCACCCGAGCGCGTCGAGCGGCAGGTTGAAGCCGCGCTTTCTTAGCTCGTAGAGCAGCTCCACCGTCTGCGGCACCTCAAGGCCCACGCCGCGCAGGAGCTCCACCTGCGTGAAGACCTCCTCCGGCGTCCCGTCCGCTATGAAGCTCCCGTCCTCCATCACGACGACGCGGCTGCACTGCGCCGCCTCGTCCATGTGGTGGGTGATGAGCACTATCGTTGTTCCGTCCCGACGGTTGAGCTCGAGTATCGTCTTCATGACCTCCGCGCGCCCCACCGGGTCGAGCATCGCCGTCGGCTCGTCGAGGACTATGCACTCCGGGCGCATCGCAAGCACTCCCGCTATGGCTATCCTCTGCTTCTGCCCGCCGGAGAGGCGGTGCGGCGCGTGATTGCGGTACTCGGTCATGCCGACCGTCTCGAGCGCCGAGTCGACCCGCTCGACTATCTCCGCCTGCGGCACGCCGAGGTTTTCCGGCGCAAATGCGACGTCCTCCTCCACGACGGCGGCGACTATCTGGTTATCCGGGTTCTGAAAAACCATCCCGACCGTGCGCCGTATGTCGAGCAGAAGGTCGTCGGACGCGGTGTCCATGCCCATGACGTACACCTTGCCGCCGGTGGGCAGAAGTATCGCGTTGAAATGCTTTGCAAGCGTCGACTTTCCGCATCCGTTGTGGCCGAGCACGGCGACGACCTCGCCGCGCCTTACCGTGATGTCGAGGTCGCGGAAAACCTCCAGCTCCCCGTCGTCCGTATCGTATTCAAATGTCAGCTTCTCCGCACGGAGAACAGCGTCGTCCATAGTGTCTCCAATCCTGAATATTATCCGTACTGTCTGCGCGTCCCGTCACTCGCTCTGCCAGCGTCCCGCCGCTCCGCACGGGAGCGGCAGCCCGGTCGAGGTCGAGAGAAGCCCCAGCTCCTCGCACTCCACCCTGCCGCCGAAGCGCGGCATAAGCTTATCCGAAAGGATGTAGCTGAGCACCCCGGGCGCGAGCCCTGTGGTATATGAGTTGATGATGAAAAAGAGCGGTTTTGCCGAAAGTATCTTCACGCACTCGTCGATGAGTTCGCACAGAGTGTCCTCAATGTGCCAAACCTCGCCGCCCGGGCCGCGCCCGTAGGAGGGCGGGTCCATAAGAACAGCGTCGTAGCGGTTCCCGCGCCGCTGTTCGCGGAGCACGAACTTCATGCAGTCGTCCACTATCCAGCGTATCGGCCTTGAGGAAAGTCCGCTCGCCTCGGCGTTCTCGCGTCCCCATGAGACCATGCCCTTCGCCGCGTCCACGTGGCAGACGCGCGCGCCGGCCTCGGCACACGCGAGCGTCGCCGCCCCGGTGTAGCCGAAGAGGTTGAGGACGCTCACCTCGCGCCCCGCCGAACGAATCTTCTTCGCGCAGAAGTCCCAGTTAGCCGCCTGCTCGGGGAATACGCCGGTGTGCTTGAAGTTCATCGGCTTGATGTTGAAGACGAGCGAGCGCCACTTTATCTGCCAGCGCTCGGGAACACCGTTCCGCTCCCACCGTCCTCCGCCCGAGCTCGAGCGGATGTACCGGCCGTCCGGGTGCTTCCAATGGGGGTCGCGCCCCGCCGGCTGCCATATCGCCTGGGGGTCGGGGCGGACGAGGTACACGTCGCCCCATCTCTCGAGGCGCTCCCCCGCGCCGCAGTCAAGCAGCTCGTAGTCTGTCCAGTCCGGCGCGGTCCACATACCGTTTACCCCCAATTTCCCAGTTTGAAAACATTGTATCACTTCCGAGCCGTACAGTCAAACGGCAAAATAAACGAAGAACAGAGCCGAAACGGCTCTGCTCTTCGTCACAGACTGTATCGGCGCTTTGTTCAGCGCACGCCCGCCGCGTCCTTCAGCGCCTCCGCCATGTCGGTGTGCTCCCACGGGAGGTCGACGTCGGTGCGGCCGAAGTGACCGTAGGCGGCGGTGGCGGAATATATCGGCCGGCGGAGGTCGAGCGTGTCGATTATCGCCGCCGGGCGGAGGTCGAACTTCTCACGGACGAGCGCCGCGAGGCGGTCGTCCGGCAGCGCGCCGGTGCCGAATGTCTCGACGCTCACCGAAAGCGGGTGCGCGACGCCTATCGCGTAGGCTATCTCGAGCTCGCAGCGGTCGGCAAGCCCCGCCGCGACGATGTTCTTTGCGACGTAGCGCGCCATGTAGGACGCACTGCGGTCCACCTTCGTCGGGTCCTTGCCGCTGAACGAGCCGCCGCCGTGACGTCCGTACCCGCCGTAGGTATCTGCAATGAGCTTCCGTCCGGTGAGGCCGGAGTCGCCGTGCGGGCCGCCCACGACAAAGCGCCCGGTGGGATTGATGTATATCTTGGTGTTCGCGTCGATGAGCTCCGCGGGGATGACCTTGCGTATCACTTCCGCCTCTATCCCGTCGCGGAGCGTCTCCAGTGACACATCCGCCGAATGCTGGCTCGAGACGACTATCGCCTCTATGCGCTTTACGGTGCGTCCCTCGCCGTATTCGACCGTCACCTGAGTCTTTCCGTCCGGACGGAGGAAGTCGAGCGCGCCGGTCTTGCGCGCCTCGGTGAGGCGGCGGGAGAGCTTGTGCGCATAGGCTATCGGGGCGGGCATCAGCTCGGGCGTCTCGCGCGTGGCGCAGCCGAACATCATCCCCTGGTCGCCTGCGCCGATGAGGTCGTACCTGTCCGCGCCGGACGC
>CANPWY010000003.1 GCA_947585215.1 uncultured Clostridia bacterium | reverse complement strand
AGCACGACGAAGAACGCGAGTATCAGCATATTGCTCTGCCGCATACCCTTCGGGAAGCGGACGCGGTGCTGACCGGGCGATGTGGCGTCCGCAAGACCCTTAATGTTGAAGACAAATAGGGTGGTGATGAGCAGAATCACCGAGCAGATGTTGAGCGCGAGGGAGTAGCTCGCGGCATTCTCCCCTCCGATGACTATCGCGAGAACGTAGGCTCCGATACCCGCGATGAACCACTTTCCGTTCGGGAGCGAGCCTCCGTGAATGAGCGGGATGAGGAATGCCGTCATGGCGCTGAGCACAGTGAGAAGGTACAGCGCCACCTTCGAAAAGATATTTATGCTCGCCGTGAAGAGTATGAGTGCGGGGAGAGGAGTGAACGCGCTCACGACGACGCCGACGGTGAGCGCCGTCTGGCGGTCCTTCTTTCGGAGAAGACGCCCGACGGGGTAGCACACGAACGTCGTCAGGAGCGAGAGGACGCCCATCCACGGAGCCGCGTCCGGCATGAGCAGTTTTTCTATCGTGACAAGCATCGGCAGGACTATCAACGCCGTCATGACGGCGTTGAACGCCTCATTAAACGGCTTGTTCTTCGTCAACGCCTTCCGCCTCCTTTTCCTCCGACGCCTCGGATACTATCGGGATGAACTGTACGCTGTTGCCGAGAAGCCGCAGAGCCTCCGCGCGCTCGCGCAGAGCGTCCGACTCGTAGGCCGTGATAATCGCTATGTCAAGGCCGCTCTCGGCAGACTCGATAAGGCTGTCAAGATATGTGGTAAAGGTGGTGTGGCAGACTATCTCGAGCTTTGCGAGCGCGTGCATTATCTCGTCGAGCTGTGAGCGCGAGCCGGCAATGGGAATGTCTATTGTGTGCTCGCGGTCGTCTGCACGCTGACCGTTGCAGAGAAGGCCGCACTCCATGCCGCTCTCCACGGCCCATGTCGCGAGGTAGGACGCTATCCGCACCCCGCGCTCGATAAACTCCTGCTGCTCCGGCTCCATCGCGCCCCAGAGTATCTCGCTGAACTGCACATTTAATATAATGAGCACCTTCGGCGAGACGGTGTAGTCGCGCACCTTGACCTGGAGCTTTCCCGCGCGGGCGGTGGCGCGCCAGTGTATGTCCTTCTGCGGGTCTCCGGGGAGGTAGTCGCGGATGCCGCTCACGAGTATCGGGTCGGGAAGTATCCAGCGCCGCATCGTGATGTCGCCCTGGAACTTCAGCGACTCGATGCTCTCCCCGGGGGAGATCGGCGCGGGGTAGACGTAGAGCTCGCTCTCGCCCTCGATCTCCCGCGAACGGCGCATGAGCCCGAAGAGGTCGCCGCCGGTGAGGGACGCCTGCCTCAGAACGTACCATCCGCGGTGGACGCAGGTGACCTCGTGGCGGCGGCGTATGCGCTTGTAGCCGCGAAGGAAGAACGAGCTGCGGTGGAACTGGTCGTGCAGTACGTCGTAATTCACTTCCTTGCCGAAGCGGATGTACGGCGAAATGCGGCTCTCGACGCGGAGCCACGGTATCGGGATACTCTTGCGGTTCTCGAGCACCTCAACCATCTCGTTCTTGTCGCCCTCGTAGACCTCGCTCTTCTGCCAGTAGCGGCGGTACTCCACCTTTCTCAGCACGAACAGGTGGAAGAACTCCATCTGTATCAGCACAAGCGCGCCGACTATCAAAATGAACCAGACTATGCCCATTTTGCGCCTCTTTACGCCTCGATCATGCCGGTGAGCGACGGGTCCTCGGTGGGGGCGGGAGTGTTCGCAAGTATCTGCTCGATACGCTCGCGCGCCTTCGCCGCGCCCATCGAGAGACCGCCGCGCATTATCATGCGGTGGGTAAAGACGTGCGGGGCGAGCATCTTCACGTCGTCGGGCAGGACGTAGGCACGTCCCTCGACGGCGGCGGCGACCTGCGCCGCGCGGAGCATCGCGAGCACGCCGCGCGGACTCACGCCGAGCGAGACGTCCGCGCCCTTCCTCGTCTCGGAGGCGAGGCGGGCTATGTACTCGCGCACCGGCGCGGAGACGTGTACCTTTGAAAAGCTCCTCTGCGCGTCAAGAATTTCCTCGGTCGTGGCGACGGAGGTTATCTCCTCGAGCGGGCTCGCCTCTATAAAGCGGTCGATGAGCGTGACGGCGTCCGCGCCCTCGGGGTAGCCCATCGAGAGCTTCATAAGGAAGCGGTCGAGCTGCGCCTCGGGCAGGGGGAAGGTGCCCTGTATCTCCACCGGGTTCTGCGTGGCTATAACGAAGAACGGGGCGGGGAGGGGCATGGTCTCGCCGTCCGCCGTTATCTGCCGCTCCTCCATGCACTCGAGGAGGGCGGACTGCGTGCGCGGCGTGGCGCGGTTTATCTCGTCGGCGAGAAGGATGTTCGTGAACGCCGGCCCCTGCTTGAACTCGAACTCGAGCTTCTGCTGGTCGAAGACGCTCGTTCCGGTGACGTCGCTCGGCAGGAGGTCGGGGGTGAACTGTATGCGCCGGAAGTCGCCCGCGACCGAGCGGGCAAGGCTCTTTGCGAGTACCGTCTTTCCGGTGCCGGGAACGTCCTCGAGCAGGACGTGACCGCCCGCGAGGAGCGCGGTCGTGACGAGCTTTATCACGTCGTTCTTGCCGACGATGACCTTTGCGATATTTTCCGATATTTTGGAGGCGAGGGAGGTAATACCGGAGATTTCCATATACAGACAACTCCTTTATTAAAATTGTATAGCTTTCAAAATCAGTATAACACCGTCCGTGAGCATTTTCAAGCATAACATAGCCCCGAATAAGAATACACGGCGTTGCTTTTTGCGCGGGCGGGTGTTATAATAATATTTATAGGAGTATCGTAAATCTGTCTGCGGAAAAAGAAAGGAGACAGAGTATGTACATATCGGATATGACGGAGGGAGGCGGCGCGCTGTGAGACGCTTCTTTGAATGGACGGTCGGGCACAGAAAGCTGATGCTCGTGATATTTGCCGTGCTGTTCGTCGTCTGCCTCGTACTCCAGAACACGGTCTCGGTCAACTACGCCATGGACGAGTACCTGCCGGCGGGGACGCACTCCACCGTGTCCCTCGAGGTCATGCGGGAGGAGTTCGCGAGCGGCATACCGAACGCGCGGGTGATGGTGCGCGGCGTCAGCATACCGGAGGCGCTGGAGTACAAGGAACGTCTCGCGGCGGTGGACGGCGTCACGAGCGTGATGTGGCTTGACGACGCGGCGGACATCGCCGTGCCGCTCTCCACCATGGACAAGGGCACGCTCGAGAGCTACTACAAGGACGGCGACGCGCTCTTCACCGTCACCATAGCCGACGCGCGGGAGATAGAGGCCGTCGAGGGCATCCGCGAGGTCATAGGCGACTCGAACGCCGTCACAGGCGCCGCCGTGTCGATAGCGGACGCGATGAGCGGCAGTGCCGCCGAGATACAGATAATAACCGTGATAGCGGTGCTGTTCGTGCTTGCCGTGCTCACGGTGACTACCCGCTCCTGGGCGGAGCCGGTGCTCGTGCTTATCGGCATAGGCGTCGCGGTAATAATCAACAACGGCACGCACGCGATATTCGGCGAGGTGTCATTTGCGACGAACGCGGCGGGCAGTGTCCTACAGCTCGCGGTGTCGCTTGACTACTCGGTGTTCCTCATACACCGCTTCGAGGAGTGCCGCGCGGGCGGGAAGGACGCGGAGAGCGCCATGACGGACGCGCTCTGCAAGTCCGCCTCGTCGATACTCTCGAGCGGACTCACGACCGTGATAGGCTTCCTCGCGCTCGTGCTCATGCAGTTCGGGCTCGGCCCCGACCTCGGCATAGCGCTCGCGAAGGGCATAGCGATAAGCCTTATCACCGTCTTCCTCTTCATGCCGGCGCTGATACTCGCCTGCTATAAGCTGATGGACAGGACCCGCCACCGCTCGCTCCTGCCGAGCTTCAAGGGCTTCGGACGGTTCATCCGCCGCGCGGCGATACCGATGGTCTGCATATTCGTCCTGCTTATCGTTCCGAGTTGCCTCGCCTCGAACGCGAACGATTTCCTCTACGGCTCCTCGAAGATGTTCAGCGACGACAGCCGCTACACCCGTGACACCGAGGCCATAGACGACATCTTCGGCAGGAACGACACCTTCGTCCTGCTCGTCCCGAAGGGGGACACGGCAAAGCAGACCGAGCTCTCCACGGCGCTGAAGTCTCTGCCCTATATGAACAGCATAGTTTCGTATGTGGATATGGCGGGCGCGGAGATCCCGCCGGAGTTCCTCGACGAGGCGACGCTCGGCCAGCTCGAGAGCGAGCATTACAGCAGGATGGTGCTTGCTGTAGGCGTACCTGTCGAGAGCGAGGAGACCTTCGCGCTCGTTCAGCAGATACGTGACACGGCGCAGGAGTTCTATCCCGACGAATACTACCTCGTCGGCAACGGCGTCAGCACCTATGACTTAAAGCAGACGGTCACGAGCGATATGTTCAAGGTGAACACAGTCGCGATAGCCGCGGTAGTTGTCGTCCTGCTGCTCATGATGCGCTCGATAGCGCTGCCGGTGATACTCGTCGTGTGCATAGAGACGGCTATATGGATAAACCTCGCAGTGCCGTACTTCGCGGGCTCACAGCTTTTCTACATAGCGTACCTTATCATCAGCTCGATGCAGCTTGGCGCGACGGTCGACTACGCCATACTCTTCACCGACCGATACCGTGAGAACCGCGCGGAGCTCGATAAGCGGGAGGCGGTGGTGATGACTGTCTCGAACACCCTCGCGTCGATACTCACGTCGGGGAGCGTGCTCACGGTCGCGGGCTTCCTGCTCGGTATTTTCTCCTCGAACCGCCTTATCGCACAGCTTGGTGTGCTGATAGGGCGCGGCGCGATATTCTCGCTCGTGATAGTCCTGTTCGTACTGCCGGGGATACTGATGCTCTTTGACCGCTTCATCATACGAAAGAAACACAAGGAATCGCGGGAGGCGACAGTAAAATGAAAAATCGGAACTTTTTGCGCGTGACGGCCGCGGCGCTCGTGCTCATAATGTGCGTGTTCGCGTTCACTCCGCCGACGAACGCGGCGGAGCCCGCGACCGAGAAGGAGGAGGTCGTCTACGCGAACCTCGCGGGCGACGGACAGCTCCTCGAGGTGAACGTTGTAAACATCCTCTACCCGGACGAAAACGGACGCGCCGTCGACTACGGCAGCTACGAGAGCGTCCGGAACATGACGACCACCGACCCGATAAGCTGTTCCGGCGGCGCGGTGAGCGTCGACACGAACGCGGACAAACTCTACTATGAGGGAAAGATGACCGACCCCTCGCTGCCGTGGAATATCTCGATACACTACTTCCTCGACGGAGAGGAGACCGACGCGCAGTCGCTCGCGGGACGAAGCGGGGCGCTTCGGATAACAATGAAGATAACCGAGAACCCCGAATGTGAGGGGGCGTTCTTTGACGCGTTCGCGCTCCAGACGTCGCTCACGCTCGACACCGGGAAGTGCTCGAACATCACGGCGGAGGGCGCGACTATAGCGAACGCGGGACGCTCCAAACAGCTCACCTACACCATCCTTCCGGGGCAGGGCGCGGACATAGTCATAACGGCGGACGTCACCGACTTTGAGATGGACGGCGTCTCGATAAACGGCGTTCCGCTGAACCTCTCGCTCGACCTCGGGGACGTCGCGGGCGAGCTCGGTGGTCTCGGAGAGCTCGAAAGCGGCATAGCCGAGCTGGACGACGGCACGGGAAGCATCCTCGACGGCGTCGGAGCCCTAAAAAGCGGCGCGGAACAGCTCAGCGGCGGTGTAACGACCTTCGCGAGCGGCGCGGCCGAGCTTTCGGGCGCGGCGGAGCAGGTGACGGCCGGGTCGACGGCGTTCAGGAGCGGAGCGGAACAGCTTGTCTCCGGCGCGGAACAGCTTGACCTCGGCATAAAGCAGCTCAACATGGGCGCGGGCGAGATACAGATGGCGCTGAACGCGCTCGATACGCAGTCCGACACGCTGAAGGGCGGCTCCGCGGCCTTCCTCGCGGGTCTGCGTCAGCTCCAGACGGCGCTCGACGGCGTCACCGTCACGTCGCAGGACCTCTCCGCACTCGCGGCGGCGTCCGGCGAGATAAAGTCGGCGGCGGAACAGCTCGCCTCCGGTGCGGCGGCGCTTCGCGAGGCCTTGAGCTTTGAGGCGTACAAGGCCGCGATGAAGCAGAACGGGCTCGACATCGACTCGCTGAAGCAGCAGAACGCCGCTGCAGTGCAGCAGCTCACTGCGTCGGTCACGGAGCTGAAGACGCAGGCGGAGACGTTGAAGCGCGCCGGGGCGGACACCTCGTCGCTCGAGGCGCAGATAGCGCAGTTTGAGGGACTTATCGCGCTGATAGGCGCGAACGGCGGCGCGATAGACGGCGCGGAGGCGTATCTTAACACCCTCGGAGAGAACGCCGAAGCGCTCGAGACCGGCGCAAAGCAGCTCGCGGAGGGCTATGCGGCCTTCGATAAGCAGATAGCGGGGCTTGTCGACCTGCTCGGAAACCTAGCCGTCAACATGGCGCCGCTCGCGGACGCGGTGACGACGCTCGTCACGGAGTACGCCACGCTCGACGCGGGCATAGCGGGCTACACCGACGGCGTGAAGCAGATAGCCGCGGGGTATGCGCAGGTAGTTTCCGGCGCGGAACAGCTTGCTTCGGCGAGCGGCGCGCTCCACACCGGCGCGGCGGCGCTCGTCGAGAACGCCGGAGCGCTGTTTAACGGCGTGGACGCGGTCGGCGCGGGCGCAAAGGAACTCGGCGGCGGAGCGTCGAAGCTTTCGGGCGGCGCGCGCGACCTCCTTGCGGGAACGGTCACGCTCTACGACGGCGTGTCCGAGCTCAAGGACGGCACGGCGGCGCTCCGTGAGGCCACGACCGGCATCGACAGTACGATAGACGAAAAGATAGACTCGCTCCTCGCGTCCTTCACCGGAGGGGACGCTGAGACCGGTTCGTTCGTGTCGGACGAGAACACGAACGTCGAAAGCGTGCAGTTTGTCATCAAGACCGAGCCGATAACAGTCGAGTCTGAGGACAGCGCGCCCGTGCAGGAGACGGAGCAGCTGAACTTCTGGCAGAGGCTCCTGCGGCTCTTCGGGTGGTATTGATAATATCTGTCGTGAAAAAACCTCCCCTGCGCGATGTCGCGCAGGGGAGGTTTTGTTTTGCAAGGAATCGTGCGGCCGCATGGGTGCGCCGCAGACAAATGTCGGCGGCTACGTCTCGACGCCTGCGGAGCGAGACCCCGCTTACTCCGCCGCCTCGGGCACGGCGGGCGCGGGCTGTTCCTGCGCCGTGGCGGAGTTTATCTTCTTCATCCACTTCCTGCTCCTCAGACGGAAGAAGCACCAGAAGCACTTTATTATCTGATCTATCTTGAGCATCGTGTATATCCAGAAGCTCGACCAGTGCCACACTAGCCCCGCGAGCGCGCCGAGCGGTATCGACGCCACCCACAGGAACAGTATGTCGCCCGCCATGAGGAAGCGCGTGTCGCCGCCCGCGCGGAGGACGCCCTTGGTGAGTATCGAGTTCATCGCCTGGAAGATTATGATGAAGCTTATCGAGTCCATCAGCTCCCACGCTATCGTCTTCGCCTCCGGCGTGACCTTGTAGTAGTTGATGATAGGCCCGCGCAGAAGAAGTATGACCCCCGCCGCGACGAGTCCGAGCACGAGACCGAGGCCGAGGAAGGTGTAGCCCTGCTTCTGCGCCTTTTCGTACTCGCCGCGCCCCATCGTGTGGCCGGTGATGATGCCGCTCGCGTTCGATATGCCCTGCGTCAGCACCGAGCTCAGCTGCTGGACGACCATCGTCACCGAGTTTGCCGCGACGAACGCATCCCCGATGCGTCCCATTATCATGGCGACCGAGTTGTTTCCGAGGGCGAGAAGCCCGTCGCTTATCAGGACGGGTATGCTTATCTTGAGATATTCACCCGTCATGTCGCGGCACTTCATGCGGAGGTGCTTTAAGCGGTAGCCTATCCGCTTGTCCTTAAAGAAGAAGTAGCCGCAGATGAAGACGAGCTCGAAGATGCGCGCGATGAGCGTTCCGAGCGCCGCGCCGGCTATCTCCATGCGCGGTGCGCCGAGCTTGCCGAAGATGAACACCCAGTTGCAGAAGATGTTTATGAAGAACGCGATGATAGAGCTGACGAGCGGGATCTTGACCTGTCCGACGCTCCGGAGGATTATCGTGCAGGTGAGTGAGAGACCCATGCAGAAGTAGGTCGGAAGCACCCAGCGGAGGTAGGACACGCCGTAGTCTATCGTCACGCGGCTGTCGGTGTATATCCGCATGATGAGCTCCGGGGAAATTATCGTCGCGAGGGTGAAGACCGACGCGAACGCGAGGCATATACGGAGCATTATCGTCACCGCCTTGCGGAGACCCTCCTTGTCCTGCATGCCCCAGAAGCGGGCGGTGAGGACGGAGGCGCCCATGCCAATGCCCATGCAGAATATCTGAAACAGGTTGATGAACTGGCTTGCGAGGCTGGACGCGGAGAGTTGCGCGTCCCCCATGCTCGAGAGCATCACGGTGTCCATGAGGTTTATGCCGACCGTGATGAGCTGCTGAAGCGATATCGGTATCGCTATTTTTGCGATGTTGAGATAGAATTCCTTGTCCCCGAGGTATTCCCTTATGCCTCCGAGACGGCTGCCCGAACTGCCCATATCAAATCACTCCGAAACTTGACCCCGTGCCGCCATGGCCGGGTTATAATATACTTGCAAAAAACAATTATATCACCGTTTCGGAGCGATTTCAACGCCGGAGGGCTCCGAAAGCCGCTCCATGCCCCACTTTTGTTAAATTTATACAATATAAGGGAAGCCTCGCGGCGCATATTTTAACGTGCTTCGGCTCGGATCTGCGCCGGCAGGAAAGATCCGAGCCTCGCCCGTGTGCCAACGGACGCGGACGCGCTCACACCTGCTTTTCCGCGAGCTCGCGGCGCTTCTTCCGGCGGACGCGGTTGATGTTCCGCTCGAAGTCGCCGCTCGTGATAAGCTCCGCGAGGACGAGCTGCTCGAATGTCGGCACCGTGCAGGAGAGAAAGCCGAGCTTCTCCGAAAACTCCGGGACGAGACGCTTCGGCAACACCATATAGCCGATGCGCAGGGCGGGGGAGATGGTGCGCGAGAAGGTGTTGATGTATATCACGCGGCCGTCCGGCGCGGTAGAGAACAGCGGCTCCTGCGGCTTGCGGGATACCGAAAACTCGCTCTCGAAGTCGTCCTCCACTATTATCCGGCCAACCTCCGCCCAGCGGAGATATTCGTGGCGCTTCGAGGCGGACGCCGTGACGCCGCTCGGGAAGCTGCGGTAGGGGGTGATGTGCAGCACGTCTGCGCGGGACGCCCGGAGCGCCGCGCTCTCTATGCCGTCCGCGCCGAGCGGAAGCAGCTCGCACCGCACGTCCGAGGAGCGGTAAACCTGCTCGATCTTTCGATAGGACGGCGATTCGACGGCGTACACCTTGTCCCGCCCGAGCAGTCTCACCGTAAGGCCGTACAGATATTCCGCGCCGGAGCCGATAACTATTTGCGAGATGTCCGCCTCTATGCCGCGGCTGCGGACGAGGTAGCGCCGGAGCGCCTCGCGGAGCTCGGTGCGTCCCGCGCCGGGGGCGCGCCCGAAGAGCGCGTCCTCGGGACGGTCGCCGAGTACGCGGCGCATGGTCTTTGCGAGGAGCGTGTACGGAAACTCCGGCGCGTAGGAGCCGGAGGGCTTCGGCGCGGCGGCACGGCGAGGACTCTCTGCCGGTTCCTCAAAGCCGTCCGACTCGCGGAAGATGACGAAATGCCCGCTTCGCTCGCGCGGCTCCGCATAGCCCTCGTCGCAGAGCAGAGCGTAGGCGTTCTCGACCGTCACCGTCCCGACGCCAGACTCTTCCGCGAGCGTCCGCTTGGACGGGAGCCGACTGCCGTAAGGGTACACGCCCTTCACGATGTCCTCCCGCAGTTCGCGGTAGAGCTGGATGTACGCGGGGACTTTGCCCGCCCTGTCGATAGTGTATCTCATTCGGAGAACTGACCTCCCAATTTTGATGTTACAAGATACAACAATAATACCACGTTCGCGCGGAGCGGTCAACAGCCTCGCAGAGTTCGCCAAATCCCAAACTGCGCAAAGCGCCGTTTGGGACCCCTTTCGATTGAAATGCTTTCCCAAAGCGGCGTTTCACGCCGCTTTGGGATCCCTTTGATTGAAATGCTCGCTCCCGAACACGAGGGCGCCGACACATTCCTCATCGAAGCATATTCAGCCCTCGTGAGCTTTGCCCGCTTCGCGGGCAAAGCCCGACCTTGAACGTGATTGGGCTCCGCAAAGTTGTTTGCCTTCGGCAAACAACTTTAACCGCGCGAACAGGCGCGGAACACGAGGGCGCCGACATATTCCTCATCGGAACATATTCAGCCCTCGTGAGCTTTACCCGCTTCGCGGGCAAAGCCGACCTTGAATGTGATTTGCCTGCGCGATGTTGCCTGCGGCAACATCAACCGCGCGAACCAGCGCGGAGCGGCTTGGCCGCGTCCGCCTCGCAGAGTTTCGCCGCGTAAGCGGCGAAATAAATTCCAATCCGTTTTTTCCGGCGGCGTGTACGTCGGAAAAAACACATATCGCGTAGCGTGCGTCGATTTTCCGCCGTAGGCGGAAAACTCGGCGCGTAGCGCAGCGCAAAGCACCGTGCAGAGCATAGCTCTGCACGGTGCTTTCGCGGCAAATTGGTAAGCGAGCGAAGCGAGCGCGATTTGCCGCGAATAAAATTACTATTGACAACGCCGCCGGGACGTGCTATAATGCGAAAAACAACAGGAGACGCCACGGGTCTCCGGGTTTGGGCGGTATCAGATATGTCTCTCGGTTTTGTCGCGATATCCATACTTCTACTAGCCGTTATTTTCCTTTCCGAGTCGAAATGTGAAAATAGCGCTAAAAGTTGTGCCTGAACTGCAAAAAGTACGGTTGGATATTCAAAGCCGACAGAATGAATGAGATTTTTGCAAGTCCTACGGTCTAGCTTTTAGGCCGCAGGGCTTTTTAATTTGCGGGAAAAGCGCGGAGCGGCCGGGGACGGCAGGGAAAACAAAGGAGGAAATGCGCATGAGAATGACCGGCGCGAAAATACTGATGGAGTGTCTTCTCGAGCAGGGAGTGGACACCGTCTTCGGATACCCCGGCGGAACGATACTGAACGTGTACGACGAGATGTACCGGTATGACGGGAAGATCCGCCACATCCTCACCGCGCACGAGCAGGGCGCCGCACACGCAGCGGACGGCTACGCGCGGAGCACCGGAAAAGTCGGCGTGTGCTTTGCAACATCCGGCCCGGGCGCGACGAACCTCGTCACCGGCATAGCCACGGCTTACATGGACTCGTCCCCGGTGGTGTTCATCTCCTGCAACGTCAGCGAAAACCTCATGGGCAAGGACTCGTTCCAGGAGGTCGACATAACCGGTATCACCATGCCGATAACAAAGTGTAACTACCTCGTGCGGGACGTCGCTCAGCTCGCGGACATAGTCCGCGAGGCGTTCGCGATAGCGCGGAGCGGACGTCCGGGACCGGTGCTCATTGACATACTCAAGAACGTCACGGCGGAGGAGGCGGAGTTTACCTCGATACCGCGAAGCGAGCACGCGAACAACGGACGCCTCGCCGCGCTCATCAAGCGCGCCTCGCACGACTTCCGCGCGCCCGAGCCGAACGACCGCGACATCAACATTCTCGCGGACATGATACGCGCCTCGAAGAAGCCGCTCCTGATATGCGGCGGCGGCGTCGTCCGGGGCAGGGCGCAGAAGGAATTCACCGAGTTTGCCGAGAAGATAGATTCTCCCGTGGCGATAACCGTCATGGGCGCGGGCGGCATAGTCGGGCGGAACCCGCTCGTCACCGGCATGATAGGCATGCACGGCACGCAGGCCTCCAACATGGCCTGCGACGGGTGCGACCTGCTCGTGGCGGTCGGGTGCCGCTTCAGCGACCGCGTTGCGCTCAAGCCCTCGAGCTTCGCCGCGCAGGCGAAGATCGTCCAGATAGACATCGACCGCGCGGAGATAAACAAGAACGTAAAGACCGACCACCACATCGTCGGGGACGCGGCGCTGGTGCTGAGCAGACTCAACGAGCGCCTCGAGCCGCAGGACCACGCCGAGTGGAAGAAGTACGTCTTCTCCTTCAAGACCGAGACCGAGTACGACGAGGGCGGCAACACCCTCACCCCGAAGCAGATACTCACCGCCATAGCGCGGCTCATGCCGCAGGACACCATCGTCTCCACCGACGTAGGACAGCACCAGATGTGGGCGATACAGCACTTCCGCTTCGACTATCCCGGTCAACTCCTCACCTCGGGCGGCTTCGGAACGATGGGCTTCGGCCTCGGGGCGGCGATAGGCGCGAAGGTCGCAAACCCCGAAAAGACGGTCATACACATCACCGGAGACGGCTCCTTCCGCATGAACTGCAACGAGCTTGCCACCGAGCAGCACTACGACATCCCGGTAATAACCTTCGTCTTTGACAACAGGACGCTCGGAATGGTGCGCCAGTGGCAGAACCTCATATACGACAAACGATTCAGCCAGACCACGCTCGACTTCGCGCCGGACTTTGTGAAGCTCGCGGAGGCCTACGGGCTGAAGGGATGCAGGGTCTCGAACGTCGCGGAGCTCGAGCGGGCTATAGCGGAGGCGCGGGAGTACGGCCACGGCTACGTCATAGACTGCGCTATAGATACCGACGAGATGGTGCGCCCGATGGTGAGCGGCGGCGCGCATATCACCGAGTTCATAGTTTCCTGAGAGGTGAGAAGATGAGTGAAGTAAAACGTCACACCCTCGCCGCCATCGTGGATAACGAGGCGGGAGTTCTCTCGCAGGTATCGCGGCTGTTCAGCCGGAAGGGCTACAACATCGAGTCGCTTGCCGTCGGCACGACGAGCGACCCGGCGGTGTCCCGAATAACTATAGAAGTCCTCGCGGACGACGACCACATCCTGCTCCTTGCAAACCAGCTCCGCAAGCTGTTCCCGATCCACTCGGTAAAGCTGGTGCCCGCTTCGAATTCCATACGCCGCGAGCTTGTGCTCCTGAAGGTGAAGGCGCCGACGAGCGCCGTCCGAAGCGAGATAATCCAGATAGCGAACATCTTCCGGGCAAACATTCTCGACGTGTCTATCGGTTCGCTCACGCTCGCCCTTATCGGTGAGGAATCGAAGACCATTGCAATCGAAAGGATCCTCGAAGAGTTCGAGGTGCTTGAGCTAGTGCGAACGGGCGTCATAGCTCTCGAACGCGGACAGGATACCATATATGACGAAACTAAGGAAAAAGGGGAGTTCAATTATGGCAAAAATGTATTATGAGAAGGACTGCGACCTCAGCAAGCTCGACGGCAAGACGATAGCCGTTATCGGCTACGGCTCGCAGGGTCACGCACACGCGCTCAATCTGCGCGACTCCGGCTGCAACGTTATAGTCGGCCTCCGCAAGGGCGGCAAGAGCTGGCCCGTCGCGGAAAAGGACGGCTTTGACGTCATGACCGTCCCGGAGGCGGTGCAGAAGGGCGACATTATTATGATCCTCATCAACGACGAGGCTCAGGCCGACATGTACAAGAAGGACGTCGCGCCCTACCTCACCGCGGGCAAGGCTATCGCCTTCGCGCACGGCTTCAACATCCGCTACAAGCAGATAACCCCGCCCGCCGACGTCGACGTGTTCATGGCGGCGCCGAAGGGACCGGGTCACACCGTTCGCAGCACCTACGTCGCGGGCAAGGGCGTACCCTGCCTCGTCGCCGTCGAGCAGGACGCCACCGGCAAGGCCTACGACATAGCCCTCGCATATATCGCGGGCATCGGCGGCGCGCGCGCCGGCATCATGGAGACCACCATGCACGACGAGACCGAGACCGACCTCTTCGGCGAGCAGGCTGTCCTCTGCGGCGGCGTAGTCGACCTGATGAAGTGCGGGTTCGAGACGCTTGTCGAGGCGGGATATGAGCCGGAGAACGCCTACTTCGAGTGCATCCATGAGATGAAGCTCATTGTCGACCTCATCAACAAGGGCGGCATAGCGGCCATGAACTACTCGATATCCGACACCGCCGAGTACGGCGAGTACGTCTCCGGCCCGCGCGTCCTGCCGTACGAGGAGACCAAGAAGAACATGAAGGCGGTTTTGAAGGACATCCAGGACGGCACGTTTGCCGGCAAGTGGATAGCCGAGAACAAGAACGGCCGCACCTTCTTCAACTCCAAGCGCGAACAGCTCGCAAAGCATCAGATGGAGATAGTCGGCCGCCAGCTCCGCGAACAGATGCTCTGGAAGAACGACAGCGACCTCGACACCGCTTCCAACTGAGCGCGGAGGGATTATGAATTCTCAGAATATCAAACAGGGGGTGGAGCGGGCTCCGAACCGCAGCCTGCTCTACGCCCTCGGGCTCACCGAGGAGGAGATGGCGCGGCCGATAATCGGCGTCGTCAGCTCGTATAACGAGGTCGTGCCCGGACACATGCACCTCGACAAGATAGCGGAGGCGGTGAAGGCCGGCATCCGACTTGCGGGCGGAACGCCGATAATGTTTCCGGCGATAGCCGTCTGCGACGGCATCGCGATGGGTCACATCGGCATGAAGTACTCGCTCGTCACGCGCGACCTCATTGCCGACTCCACCGAGGCCATGGCGATAGCCCATCAGTTCGACGGCCTCGTGATGATACCGAACTGCGACAAGAACGTTCCCGGGCTGCTCATGGCGGCGGCGCGGATAAACGTCCCGACAGTTATATGCTCCGGCGGGCCGATGCTTTCGGGGCACCTCAAGGACGGCCGCCGCACCTGCCTCAGCCACATGTTCGAGGCGGTCGGAGCCTACCACGCGGGCACGCTCGATGAGGCGGGCGTCACCGACTACGAGGAGAACGCCTGCCCCTCCTGCGGCTCCTGCTCGGGAATGTACACCGCAAACTCGATGAACTGCCTCGCGGAGGCTATTGGCATGGCGCTCCCCGGCAACGGCACGATCCCCGCGCCGTACTCGGCGCGCATCCGGCTTGCAAAGAAGAGCGGCATGCAGGTGATGGAGCTCGTGCGGCGGAACATCCGCCCGCTCGACATCATGACCGAGGCGGCGTTCCACAACGCCGAGACGGTCGATATGGCGCTCGGATGCTCCACAAACACCATGCTGCACCTTCCTGCGATAGCGCACGAGGCGGGCATCGACATAAGCCTCGACATGTCGAACGAGATAAGCCGCCGCACGCCGAACCTCTGCCACCTCGCCCCGGCGGGGGACACCTTCATGGAGGACCTCGACCGCGCGGGCGGCGTCTACGCCGTCATGAAGGAGCTCACAAAGAAGAACCTGCTCGACCTCTCCGTCCTGACCGTCACCGGCGGGACGATGGAGGAGAACCTGAAGGACGCGAAGAATCTCGACACGGAGATCATCCGTCCGGCGGAAAATCCGTTCTCCCCGACGGGCGGCATAGCCGTCCTCAAGGGGAACCTCGCCCCGGACGGGTGCGTCGTAAAGCAGTCCGCCGTCGCGGAGGAGATGATGACGCACCGCGGCCCCGCGCGCGTCTTTGACTCGGAGGAGGACGCCATCGCCGCCATCTACTCAAGGAAGATAAACCCCGGCGACGTTGTCGTTATCCGCTACGAGGGACCGAAGGGCGGCCCCGGTATGCGCGAGATGCTGAATCCCACCTCCGCGATAGTCGGAATGGGGCTCGGTTCGAGCGTCGCGCTCATCACCGACGGACGCTTCTCCGGCGCGACGCGCGGCGCGGCGATTGGCCACGTCAGCCCGGAGGCCGCCGCGGGCGGCAATATCGCGCTCATTGAGGAGGGCGACATCATCTCGATAGACATACGCGGCTTCTCGATCTCAATCGAGGTGTCCGACGAAGAGCTTGAAGCCCGCCGCGCCCGCTGGACGCCGCCCGAGCCGAAGGTGAAGACGGGCTACCTCGCGAGATACGCGAAGCTCGTATCCTCCGCCGACAAGGGCGCCATTCTTACGGTATAGCTTGAGGTGACTAAGATGAATAAGGTAAAAATATTCGATACGACCCTGCGGGACGGCGAGCAGTCGCCGGGCTGCAGCATGAACCTCAGCGAGAAGATAGAGGTCGCGCGCGCGCTCGAGAAGCTGCGCGTGGACGTCATAGAGGCGGGCTTTGCCATCTCGTCCCCCGGCGACTTCGAGTCGGTGAAGACGATAGCGGAGACCGTCAAGGACTGCACCGTCGCGTCCCTCGCGCGGGCGACCGTCGGCGACATAGACGCCGCGTGGGAGGCGGTGAAGGGTGCGGCAGACCCGCGCATACATACCTTCATCGCGACGAGCCCGCTTCACATGGAGTACAAGCTCCGCATGACGCCGGACGAGGTGTACGAGACGGTGCAGAAAATGGTCTCCTACGCCGCGAAGTACTGCAAAAACGTCGAGTTCTCGGCAGAGGACGCCACCAGAAGCGACTGGGACTTCCTTCGCAAGGTAGTGAACGCCGCCATAAAGTGCGGCGCGACCGTCATCAACCTCCCGGACACCGTCGGCTACACCACGCCGGCGGAGATGCGCGCGCTCATCGAGTACGTCATGGCCGGGGTGGAGCATCCCGACGGCGTGGAGTTCTCGGTCCACTGCCACAACGACCTCGGTATGGCGACGGCAAACTCGCTTGCCGGCGTCCTCGGCGGCGCGAGGCAGGTCGAGTGCACGATAAACGGCCTCGGCGAGCGCGCGGGAAACTCCGCTCTCGAGGAGATAGTCATGGCGCTCCACACCCGCCCGGACGTCTACCGCGCGAACACCCGTCTCGACACCACGCAAATCTACCGCGCAAGCAAGCTCGTCTATAACATCATCGGTCAGACCGCGCCGATAAACAAGCCGATAGTCGGCAAGAACGCCTTCGCGCACGAGGCGGGGATACATCAGCACGGCGTCCTCGCAAACCGCATGACCTACGAGATACTCACCCCGGAGGCCGTCGGCATACACGCGAACTCGATAGTCCTCGGCAAGCACTCCGGCAAGCACGCCTTCGAGAGCCGCCTGCACGAGCTCGGCTACAATCTCGGCCCGGAGGAGCTCGTCAGCTGCTTTGAGGAGTTCAAGGTGCTCTGCGACAAGAAAAAGTCGATAAACGACGCGGACATCGAGGCGATAGTCATGCACCGCTCCCGCACCGACGAGAGCGTCTCCGGCTACGAGCTCGACTGGTTCGCGGCGCACACGAGCAACTTCACCACCTCCACGAGCACCGTCTGCCTCAAGCTCGACGGCGAGAAGTTCGAGGGCGTCGCGCTCGGAGACGGGCCGATAGACGCCTCCTTCAAGGCGATAGACGGGATAGTGAAGCCGGGCGAGCACACCTTCGACATCTACTCGATAAACTCCATTTCAGAGGGCAAGGACACCCTCGGAGACGTCACGGTGAAGCTTTCCGCCGGCGGCAGAAGCTACTCCGGCAAGGGACTTTCGACCGACATAATCGAGGCGAGCATCACCGCCTACCTCACGGCGCTCAACAAGATGCGCGCCGCGGGCATGGCGGCGGAGCCCGCAAAGGAGGAATAAGCGTATGGGAATGACAATGACGCAGAAGATCCTCGCCGCCCACGCCGGACTTCCGAGCGTAAAGGCGGGCGATCTCATTGAGGCCAAGCTCGACATAGTCCTCGGCAACGACGTCACGACCCCCGTGGCGATAAACGTATTCGACGAGGCGGGCTTTGACAAGGTATTCGACAGGGACAAGATAGTCATAGTTCTCGACCACTACACGCCCTGCAAGGACATAAAGTCCGCGGAGCTCTGCGCCACGGCGCGCGAATTCGCGCACCGCTTCGGTATCACTCACTTCTACGACGTGGGAACCGTCGGCATCGAGCACGCTCTGCTCCCCGAGCAGGGGCTCGTCGGCCCCGGCGACTGCGTCGTCGGCGCGGACTCGCACACCTGCACCTACGGCGCTCTCGGCGCGTTCTCGACCGGCATCGGCTCCACCGACATGGCGGCGGGAATGGCGTCCGGCGAGAACTGGTTCAAGGTGCCCTCCGCGATAAAGGTGAACCTCGTGGGAACGCTGCCGAAGTACGTCGGCGGCAAGGACGTGATACTCCACCTGATAGGTCTTATCGGCGTGGACGGCGCGCTCTATAAGTCGATAGAGTTCACGGGCCCCGGCGTCGCGTCGCTCTCGATGGACGACCGCTTCACCATCTCGAATATGGCCATAGAGGCGGGCGGCAAGAACGGCATCTTCCCGGTCGACGAGAAGACGCTCGAGTATGTTAAGGGACGCTTCGACCGTCCGATAAAGGTCTACGAAGCCGATGAGGACGCTGAGTATGAGCGTGAGGTCACTATAGACCTCTCGACCTTGAAGCCCACCGTATCCATGCCGCACCTCCCCTCGAACACGAAGACCGTGGACGAGGTGAAGGGACTGCACATCGACCAGGTCGTCATAGGCTCCTGCACGAACGGACGCATCTCCGACCTGCGCATGGCGGCGGGGATACTGAAGGGCAGGAAGGTCGCCCCGGGTGTCCGCTGTATCGTCATACCCGCGACGCAGGAGGTATATTTGCAGTGCCTTACCGAGGGACTTGCGGAGATATTCATAAAGAGCGGATGCGCTCTCTCCACCCCGACCTGCGGGCCCTGCCTCGGCGGACACATGGGCGTCATGAGCGCGGGCGAGCGCGCGGTCACGACCACTAACCGCAACTTCGTCGGCAGGATGGGACACACGAAGAGCGAAGTCATACTCGCGAGCCCCGCCGTCGCGGCGGCGAGCGCCGTCGCGGGATGCGTGGCGTCGCCATATGAGCTTGAGGAGGCGTCAAAATGATCAAGGGAACGGTTTTCAAGTACGGGGACAACGTGGATACCGACGTCATAATCCCCGCCCGCTATCTGAACTCGCCCTCCCCGGAGGAGCTTGCGCGCCACTGCATGGAGGACATCGACCCCGAGTTCGTGCATAAGATGCACCCCGGCGACATCATGGTCGGCGGCGCGAACTTCGGCTGCGGCTCCTCCCGTGAGCACGCGCCGCTGGCGATACGCGCGAGCGGCGTGTCCTGCGTCATAGCGGCGAGCTTTGCGCGCATCTTCTACCGCAACGCGATAAACATCGGCTTTCCCATTCTCGAGTGCCCGGAGGCCGCCGAGAAGATAAAGAGCGGAGACACCGTCACGGTCGACCTCGCAACCGGCGTCATCACCGACGAGACGACGGGCGAGACCTTCAAGGCCGCCGCCTTCCCCGAGTTCATACAGGGGATAATCGAGAGCGGCGGACTTCTGAAGTACATCAAGGCAAAGCAGACGGGGGCGAAGGACTGATGGAATACAATATTGCGCTCATCAAGGGCGACGGAATAGGCCCCGAGATAGTGGAGAGCGCTGTCGCGGTGCTCGAAAAGGTCGGCGAGAAGTTCGGCCACGTCTTTCACTTCACCGCGTACCCCGCGGGCGGCGAGGCGATAGACAAATTCGGCATCCCGCTTCCGGAGGAGACGGTGCGTGGTTGCCTTGAGAGCGACAGCGTCCTGCTCGGCGCGGTCGGCGGACCCAAGTGGGACGGGCTCTCGGGCGACATCCGCCCGGAGAAGGCGCTGCTCGGCCTTCGCGCGGCGATGGAGCTCTTCACGAACCTCCGCCCCGCGAAGATTTACCCCGCATTGAAGGACGCGTGCGTCCTCCGCGCGGACATCGTGGGTAAGGGCATCGACCTCGTGATAGTGCGCGAGCTCACCGGCGGCATCTACTTCGGAGAGCGCGGCCGGCGTGAGGGAAAGTACGGCCCGGAGGCGTACGACACCGAGGCGTACAGCGTCTACGAGATAGAGCGGATAGCGCGCGTCGCGTTCGAGACGGCGCGTAAGCGCCGCTGTCACGTCACGAGCATCGACAAGGCGAACGTCCTCGAGACCTCGCGCCTCTGGCGCGAGACGGTCCACCGCGTGGCGGAGGAGTACCCGGACGTCACGGTTGCGGATATGCTCGTGGACAACGCCGCGATGCAGCTCGTCCGCGACCCGTCCAAGTTTGACGTCATAGTGACGTCGAATATGTTTGGCGACATACTCTCCGACGAGGCAAGCCAGATAACCGGCTCGATAGGCCTGCTCGCCTCCGCCTCGCTCGGAAGCGGGACAAGGGGACTTTACGAGCCGATACACGGCTCCGCGCCGGACATCGCGGGGCAGAACAAGGCAAATCCTATCGCGACGGTGCTCTCCGCCGCGATGATGCTCCGTTACTCCTTCGGCCTCACGCGCGAGGCAGACGCCATAGAGGGCGCGGTCGGCGCGGTGCTCGAGGAGGGCCTCCGCACGGCGGACATACTTGTCGGCGAGGGCGAAGCCCTCACCTGCACCGAAATGACCGGGGAGATAATAAAGAGACTGTAAGCAGTCCGAATTTGAGGTGATCGTTGTGCTTGACATCAAGATAGTAAAGACCGACAAGCCGAAGGCGAAGCCGCAGGGCCCGCTCGGATTCGGCAAGATATTCACCGACCACATGTTCGTCATGAACTACACCGAGGGGAAGGGCTGGCACGACCCGCGCGTCGTACCCTTTGCGGACTTCACCCTCTCCCCGGCGGCGATGGTGTTCCACTACGGACAGGAGATGTTCGAGGGACTCAAGGCGTACCGAGGCGCGGACGGGAAGAGCTATCTCTTCCGCCCGGACATGAACGCGAAGCGCGCCAACCGCTCAAACGAGCGTCTCTGCATCCCGCTTATCCCCGAGGAGGACTTCGTACAGGCCGTCAAGACCGTCGTGAAGGTGGACGAGGACTGGATACCCACCGAGGCGGGTACCTCGCTCTACATCCGCCCGTTCATCATAGCGACCGACCCGTTCCTCGGAGTAAAGCCGAGCGAGACTTATCTGTTCGTTATAATCCTCTCGCCGAGCGGCGCGTACTACGAGAGCGGCCTTGCTCCGGTCGGTATCTGGATAGAGGACGACTTCGTGCGCGCGGTGCGCGGCGGCGTCGGCTTCACGAAGACCGGCGGCAACTACGCCGCGAGCCTCGCGGCGCAGGTCAAGGCGCACGACTCCGGCTACTCTCAGGTGCTCTGGCTCGACGGCGTGGAGCGTAAGTACATAGAGGAAGTCGGCGCGATGAACATCTTCTTCAAGATAGACGGGAAGATAGTCACGCCGATGCTGAACGGCAGTATCCTGCCCGGCATCACGCGCGACTCGGTCCTGCACCTCTGCCGCCACTGGGGTCTTCCCACGGAGGAGCGGAAGATCTCGGTGGACGAGCTCATCGCGGCGCAGAAGTCCGGCGCGCTCGAGGAGGTCTTCGGCACCGGCACGGCGGCGGTCATTTCGCCCGTCGGAAAGCTCCGCTTCAAGGACGAGGTCATGCAGATAGGCGACGGGAACATCGGCCCCGTCAGCCAGCGCCTCTATGACACAGTGACCGGAATCCAGACCGGCGTCCTCCCGGACGAGTTCGGCTGGAGAACGACGGTGGAATAACGAAACCATGTATAAGGAGACTTCGCGGCTGCTGCTCTACGGCGGCAGCCGCAGGGACGGCATACTCGAAGCGCTCTGCGCCGCGCTCGAGACAAAGAAGCGCGGCGAGGACAGGTTCACGGTCGTCCGCGCGATAAACGCGTGCGTTCGCGGTATGGTGGAGCTCGCCGTGCGCTGCGGTCTCGAGGGAAACCTCTGGCAGGATTGCCTCGCGCTGAGGATAGCGACCGACGAGAACCCGTTCTCGCTCGCGTGCGAGCGTCGCGGCGCGGAGGGCGCGGGCGGCACGGAGAGGCTTGCAAAGCGCGACCTCGCCGTCCTTCTGCGCCTCTTCCGGTACGACTTCTCGAAGCTCGAAAGCGAGCTCGGCCTTGACTGCTTCTCCGCCGTGTCCGACTTCCGCCTGCCCGCGGGCTGTGCGGAGCGGCGCGAGTCGGGGGAGAGGATAACCGCGCTCGCGCGCGATATGGCCGCGGCGGAGGACGAGGAGGAAGCGTACCGCATAGTGACCGAGTTCTACCGGCAGTACGGCGCGGGAATATTCGCGCTCGACCGCGCCTTCCGCATAGGCGACGGGGGAGAGCTCATCCCCGCTCGCGGGGACGGTTCCGCGCGCCTCAGTGACATCGTAGGCTGTGAGCGGCAGAAGGCGGCGCTCGTCGAAAACACCGAGGCATTCGTCTCGGGAAGGAGCGCGAATAACGTCCTTCTCTACGGCGACAGCGGCACCGGCAAGAGCACGAGCGTCCGCGCCGTAATAAACGAGTACGCGGAGCGCGGTCTTCGCGCAGTGGAGATATACAAGCACCAGTTCGGAATGCTCGCGCCGCTGATGAGCCGGCTGAGAGAGCGGAACTACCGCTTTGTCGTGTTCATAGACGACCTGTCCTTCGAGGAGCACGAGGTCGAGTACAAGTTCCTCAAGGCGGTCATAGAGGGCGGCATAGCTTTGAAGCCGGAAAACGTCCTCATCTACGCCACGTCGAACCGCCGCCACCTCATAAAGGAGACGTGGAACGACCGAAGCGACATGGAGCACGACGGCGACATCCACCGCTCGGACACGATGGAGGAGAAGCTGTCGCTTGCGGAGAGGTTCGGGATACTGATAAACTTCTCAACGCCCGCGCGCGAGGAGTTCTACGAAATAGTGAGGACTCTTGCCGTGCGGCGCGGCATAGACATGGACGAGAAGACTCTGCTGCTCGAGGCAAACCGCTGGGAGATACGCCACGGAGGCGTCTCCGGGCGGACGGCTCAGCAGTTTGTGGATATGCTCGCGGCAAAAAACTCGGATAGGGGTTAGGATATGGTGACACTTGACAAGGTGTATCAGGCGGCGTTCGTGCTGAAAGGGGTCGCGCGAAAGACCGACCTCATCTACTCGGAGAAGCTCTCGACGCGCTCGCAGATATACCTCAAGACCGAAAACCTTCAGGTGACCGGAAGCTTCAAGCTTCGCGGCGCCTACTACAAGATAAGCCGACTCTCGGAGGAGCAGAAGCGCGCCGGGATAATCGCGTGCAGTGCGGGAAACCACGCGCAGGGCGTGGCGCTTGCCGCGACGAAGAACGGCATACGGAGCATCGTCTGCATGGCGGACGGCGCGCCGATAAGCAAGGTCGAGGCGACAAAGGCGCTCGGCGCTGAGGTGCGACTCGTCCCCGGGACGTATGACGACGCGTATGCCGAGGCCGTCCGTCTCCGCGACGAGACCGGCATGACCTTCATCCATCCGTTTGACGACGACGAGGTCATCGCGGGACAGGGAACCGTAGGGCTCGAGATACTCGACCAGCTTCAGGACCTCGACGCCGTTATTCTGCCGATAGGCGGCGGCGGACTCATCTCCGGCGTGGCTTATGTGATAAAGCACCTCCGTCCGGAGGTCAAAGTGTACGGCGTGCAGGCGGAGCGCGCGGCAAGCATGCTCGAGAGCCGCCGCGCGGGCAAACCGATAACCCTCGGCGCGGTGGAGACCTTTGCCGACGGCATCGCCGTCAAGCACCCGGGCGATATAACGTTTGACATGATAGGCAAGTACGTCGACGACATCGTCACCGTGAGCGAGGACGAGACGGCGGCGGCGATACTCGCGCTCATCGAGAAGCAGAAGCTCATCACCGAGGGCGCGGGAGCAGTGAGCGTCGCGGCGGCGATGTTTGACAAGCTGCCGATAGCTGGGAAAAAGGTAGTCTGCGTCCTCTCCGGCGGAAATATCGACGTGAACATACTCTCGCGCGTGATAACGCGCGGCCTCGTGACCTCCGGAAGGAACGCCACGCTCCAGATAGCGCTCGAGGACAAGCCGGGCCAGCTCGTCGGCGTGAGCGAGATAATATCGAGGTGCGGTGCGAACGTCGTGAGCGTTCACCACGAGCGCTCGGACGCCAACATGGCGATAGCGAGCTGCTTCCTCACGATAGGCATGGAGACCCGCGACTTTGAGCAGATAGAGGAAATCCGCGCAGAATTGACAAAGGCAGGATTTAAGATAACGGAGTAATACTCCGTGAGGTTTGCGGGCGGAGCCCGCCGCAAAGCGGCGGGCTCCGCCCGCAAATTTTGTCTGTTTTTTGACATTTGCCTTCTATGATAGACCTCAGACACAGGAAAGGAGCGTCTGTATATGAAAGCAAATGTTATAGCAATATTAGTTGCGGCGGCGTGCGTGCTCGCGGCCCTGCTCTGCGGATGCGCCGCCGAGACGGGGCCGTCGGCAAGTCCCGCCTCGCAGAGCACGGAGCCGTCCGCGGAGAACCCCTTCGACTACGAGGGTCCGCCGGACGTGCTCGGCTCGATGGGTCACGGCATCGACCTCCCGGACGGCGGTGAGAGCGTCGTCACGTACGACGGCGGAGAGCTCAGCATCCCTTACTACGTCACCGGCAGCGGTTCCGGGAAGAATATCGGCCTTCTCGTGTACATGAACGGCGTCCCGCAGCCCTATCGGATAGACGGAGAGGGCGAGTACGCCTATATGCACATCTTCGATCTCCAAAACGACGACGAGAAGCGCCGCTTCGACCTGTCCTTCATTCCCGCCGCAGGAAGCTCCGGAGAAACTGTGAGGGCGACGGTAGCGAGCATCTACTACCCGCAGTTCAAGCCGGACATGGTAAATTCCTCCGGCTACGGCTTCTATCAGGGCGCGGCGTCCGCCGGATATGACATCATTTTCAACGCGGACCCGCCGGAGGGCGGCGCGTCCGCACCGGCGGACGTACTGCTCGAAAACGTCGCGGTATCCAACGAGCTCATGACCGAGGAGTTTATCGAGCGAAACCTTGAAAGCGGAGGACTGACCTCGGGCGGGAAGTCGCCGCTCGATCGGCTCGATACCGAGGTGATGACGTTTGTCACCTACGACGGCGAGAAGGTCTACGACAACCTCGATACGACGGGACGGGACTCCGTCCGAGTCGCTTTCGAGCTCTGCGGGGTGCCGGGGACAACCTTACAGGTGTCGTTCTATGCGGATCACGCTCCGCTCGGCGACGGGACGGCGGACTGTTGGGAGATAACGCTCGAGAAGGGCAAGGTCGCGCGTGTTGAAGCGGACGTCCGCGTGAGCGAGCTTGAGGATATAACGACCTTCTACGCCGTCGCCGTATCCGGCGAGGGACGCTCCGAGTTCATAAAAAGCAGCTCTCTCGCGTTCGTGCGGCAGGGCGGGAGCGGCGCGGATGTCTCCGCACCGCCGGCGGAAGCGTCTCCGGACGGCACGCCACTCGACCTCGAGGAGGTCATGGACGGCTCCGTCCGCGCGCTGTGGTACGGCGAGGGCGGCGAGATACTGATACGAAAGACGGACGGGCTGTGCCTTTACGACCTTGCCTCCGGCACGGTCGTGGCCGAAGGCTCACTTCCCGAGCTTACCGGCGCTGAGTATTTCCCGACGGTGGGCGGGTTCTGCGCCGTAGGAGAGGCGGCAAGCGGCGGGGAGGCCTCCGTCTCACTCGGGGCGGGTGAACGCGGCGAAACCGTCTGTGTGTTCCTGGACTCAACGCTTGCCGAGACCGACAGGCTTTCCCTCACCGATCCCACAGGCGAGGGCCGGCACATCATGAGCTATGCCGTGTCTCCGGACGGCAGACACGTTGCGTTCAGCATCATGGACGGAGGGATCTATCTTCTCAACAGGGACGGCGGGGAGGCGGAGCTCCTCCGCACGGTTGACGCCGAGCACCGTGAGGAGAACGGCGGCCTCGCGCTCGTCACAAATATGTGGTTTGACGAGGATTCCTCGAGGGTGATCTTTGCGGGCGGCTCCTGCTTCGGCAGTGTCGGCATTGACGGAAGCGGCTTTGCCTGCGCGTCGTTTGAGGACTTCGACTCGCAGGGCGCGGTGGGATACGCCGGGGGAAAGCTGTTCTTCAACGAAAACTTCTTCGTCGCCTCCGGAGCGATGGCAATCGCGGACATGAACGACCTGTCGTACACGGTCTTCAAGCACTCCGCGCAGGAGGGCAGGGGAGACCTGTACGTCTCGCGCGACGGCGGGTACTTTGTTACGACCGCTTATGACGGCGAACTCACGGTGAGGATATACGGCACTGAGGACGACAGTCTGCGCCTCGAGTACACCATAACAGACGATGACAGCGCCGTCTTCGGCGGCGCGCCGGACGTGGTGCTCGTGGACGACCTCAAGCTGTGCCTTGTGAAGCTCGGCGGCTATGCGGACGTCCCCGCGCGGGTCGTTGTGCTCTCGTTTGAGTGAGGCGCGGCATGGAGATCAAATTTGAAAATATCTCGAAGAGCTACCGCAGACGGTATGCCCTCCGCGACTTCTCTGCCACGCTCGGGGACGGAGTCTGCGGTCTCCTCGGGGCGAACGGCGCAGGCAAGACCACGCTGATAAGCATCCTCGTCGGCCTCAATCGTCCGGACAGCGGCAGAATAACGGTCGACGGAGCGGACGTGAAAACGCTCGGGCGGGAGTTCCTCGCAAAGATTGGATATCTCCCGCAGTACCCGGAGTTCTACCGCAACTTCACCGTAGCCGACTTCCTCGACTATATGTCCGCTCTGAAGGGCATCCCGGCGGCGGAGGGACGGCGGCGCGCGGACGAGCTTCTTAAAATAGTGAATCTTTCGGACGCAAAGGAGAAGAAGATAGGCGCGCTGTCCGGGGGTATGCGCCAGCGCGTGGGAATAGCGCAGGCTATGCTCTCCGACCCGGCGATACTCATTCTCGACGAGCCGACGGCGGGGCTCGACCCGCAGGAGCGGATACGCTTCCGCAACCTCATATCCCGCTTCTCGAAGGACAGAACGGTACTGCTCGCGACGCACATCGTCTCCGACGTGGAGTTCATAGCAAACGAGGTCGTCATCCTGAAGGAGGGGCGGCTGATATGCAAGGACAGCCCGCGCGTGCTCGAGCGCGGGTGTGCGGGGCTCGTCTGGACGGTGACTCTGCCGGAGGACGCTGACCTCGCTCCGTTCGACCGCTCCATCATAAGCAACATGCAGCGCGGTGAGAACGGCGTGATGCTCCGCATCGTTTCGCGGGCAAAGCCACACCCCGGCGCAGTCCCGGCGGAGCCGAACCTTGAGGACGTGTTCCTTGCGCACTTCGGGGAGGCGGGACTGTGAGACTTTTCCGCTTTGAGCTCCGAAAGCTCTTTCTCCGCGCGCCGGTGTTCGCAGCGCTCGCGGTGTTCACCGTCCTCGACCTCGCGAAGATCCGCGCCGTGGCGGACGACGCTTCTCTCCTGCGGACTGACGAGGTCTGGGCAAGGGTCTGCCGCGAGCAGTACGGCAATTACAGCGGGGAGATAACTCTTGACAAGATAGACGCACTGCTCGACCTCTACAAGCCGCTCGAGTGGATAACAAACGACATCACCGCCACCACGCGGAGCGACGTGGAGGGCACGCTCACCGGCAACTATTACAGCGACCGCAACCTGCTCGAGCGGTACTTCGTCTCGCCAATGCGCCGCTTCTATAACTGCCGCGGGGACGCGGAGACGGTCGTGCGCCTCGCGCGGGAGAACGAGGCGCTGTACACGCGCCTCGGCTGCAGCTATGAGGCGCGGATGAACGCCGCCGTCGCGCGGATATACTCCGGCCGCGCCGTCACGGAGTTTCGCTACACCGAGGGGTACAGGCTCCTTCTCACCTACGACTTCTCCGCCGTGCTCGCACTCCTCATCCTGCTCTACGCGCTGTGCCAGACGTTTGCGCGGGACAGGGAGTGCCGCATGGACGAGCTGATGCTCGCGACGCCCGGCGGAGGCTCGTCGAGCATCCTCGCTAAGCTCGCGGCGGCGACGGTTTTCACCCTCGCGGTGCCGCTGTGGTTTTCCACCGTGGACTATCTCGGCTTCGGGCTCGTTCTGAATCTCTCGGAGGCGAACGGACTCCCCGTCTACGCGGAGGGGACGATGTCGGCGGCGTCGGTCGGTATGACGCTTCTCGGCTTCTACGCGGTGAGCGCCCTCACGCGCGCCCTCGGCTTCTGGGCACTTGGGATGGTGTTCCTGCTCATAAGCGAGGCGGGGCGGCACGCACTTCTGCCGTTTGCCGCGGGCGCGGGGGTTTTCCTGCTCTGTACGGCGGCGGGGGTGCGGTGGGGGTACTCATCCGAAGCCCTGCTCAAGGCCGCGAACCCGTACTGCGTCATCATAAACCGGCTCCTTTTCGGCAGGACGGAGTTTATAAACGTCCTCGGCGTGCCGGTGCTCACGTGGCAGGCGGCGATCGTTATGTCTGCGCTCCTCGGACTCACCGCCGCCGCGCTCGCGCTGTTCCTCGGCGGCAAGAACAACATACGGAAGGGGGTGCTCGCGTGACGCTCCTGCATTTTGAGATCCGGAAGATGCTCCGAACGAACCGAGGCGCGGTCATCGCGGCGCTGTTCCTCGCGGCGGAGCTGCTTCTCTGTGCCCTCACCGACTTTCCCGCCAATTCGGACGCCGAGCTGTACCGCGAGCAGTACCTGCACTACCTCGAGCAGGTGGACGGCGCGTGGACGCGGGAAAAGGCGGACTATCTCGAGCGCGAGGCCGCTCGCGGCGCGGACGAACGGTACGCCGAGGGCCTTGACGTCATCTACGAGCAGTACCGCTATGTGAACGAGGGGAGGGAGAACCGCTTCTTCCTCGACGCGAACGGCTGGGCGTCTCTCCTGCGCGACCGAGCGCTAGACCTGCCGCTCGCGGCGGCGATAATACTTCTTTCGGTGCCGGTTTACTGCGGCGAGGCGGCGAGCGGCATGGAGAGCCTCGTGCTCACCTCGCGGAACGGACGGCGGCTCTTCCTTTTGCAGAAGACGGCGCTCACGCTCGCCGCAACCGCCGCGCTGTCACTCTCGACCGACCTCATCCGCCTCGCGTTCTGCGCCGCGAAGTACGGCCTCCCGCATTCGGACTACCCGATGCAGAGTGTGGAAGCCTTCGGCGGCGCGGAGAAAGCGCTGACGCTCGCGGGCGCGGAAGCGCTCGCGGCGACGCTTCGGCTCCTCGGCGCGCTCGAGCTCGCGGCGGTGACGCTCTGCATCTCGGCGTACTGCCGCCGGTTCGCACTCGCGGCGTTCCTCTCAAGCGCCGTCGCCGTTCTCCCGTGGATAGGGCTCGGGCAGAAGACGCAGTACGCGCTCCCGCTCCCGTCCTCGCTGATGATGCCGGTGGGATTCCTTCGCGGCAGTGAGTATGCCGCAGACGCCGCCTCGGGCGGCACCGTCACGGTCTTCCGCGAGGCGACGGCGGCGCAGACGGCGGCGGTCTCACTCGGCGCGGCGCTTGTCATTGCCGTCTGCCTGCTTCTGCTGAGACGGCGGTACGGAGGCGCCATCGGCGGCGGGCGCGGGGCTTTGCCGAAGGCCGCCGCGCTCGGCCTAGCGCTGTGTCTCCTGCTCGGCGGGTGCGGAGACGCCGAGCCGCCGGAGGATGTCATATACAACAGCCGCGACAGCGCCGCATACGAGTACGGCGGCCTCACGGTCACGTCGGAGAACGGGCGGCCGGTAGTGCGCGACGGGGACGGCAATGTCACGGCGCTCCCGCTCGACCCGCTCGCTCCGGTGGACGGCGCGGTGTACATCGAACCCTTCTTTGCCCGGGGCAGATACGTCTACTTCCGACGGGAGTTCTCGGAGTCCGTCGGCTGGAGCCTTGCAGACGACTCGGGAAAGACGTATGTCGCCTCGCTCCTGCGCGTGGATCTGGACACCTTCAAAACCGAGGTCGTCTTCGAGACGGTCACTCAGCCACGGTCTTCGGAATAGACATCGGCGGCGGCACGCCGGATCTGCTCGGCCGGTCGGACTTCATTGTGGACGACGAATATATCTACGTCCTCGGCACGGGCGGCCGCCGCGTGGAGATAAGCACGGGCAGGATGAGCCCGCTCGACATTCCCACAAACCGCAACGTCGCCTACGACGGACGGAGCATCTTCTACGTGGACCGCTCCGGCGTCCTCACGCGCTTTGACACCGAGTCGGGCGAGACATTCGCCGTATCGGATGAGCCGGTGAGCGACTTCCGTCTCACCGAGAGCGGGATAGTGACGGAATCGTGACCCGACGGAAGCGGGCAAAAGAAAAAACACACGGAGAGGCAACATCGCCTCTCCGTGCGTTTTTAGAATGGCAGCGCGTCTGCGCCGTCCCATTTCAGCTTTTGATGCTTTCCTGGGCCTGCTTCAGCTTGCGCTCCGCGAGGATGAAACGCACGAGGTCCCACGTCGCAACGCACGCCCAGACGACGCCGAGCACGAGCCACGGCGAGTTCTTCCAGTTGAAGACGTGCCCGAAGATGTACGCGACGAGGAGCAGTATCGCCGTGAGATATTCGAGCGCTATCTTGAGTATTTTCTTCAGTTTTGCCAACATATCCGTTCTTCCTTCCCGTGGGCGGAACGACGTTCAGCCCGAATTGAGAGCCCCGCCGGAAGACCGCTTCCGCGGGGCAGATGTTAAAATACAAGCTCGGGAGCCGCGCTCAGTGCTCAGCCTTGACCTCGCCGAAGCCGAACTTCGGGCCGTGCTCGAGGAATATCTCCATCAGCTCGTGGTCGAAGTTCGTGTCCTGCGTGAAGGTCTTATCCATCTTCATGCAGCGCTCCTCGTCACCGGTGCAGGGCTTCCACTCGGGTATGCCGGGATGACCCGGGTTTCCGGTGCGCGCGAAGGACATCCACGACTCGAAGATGTTCTCCTGCATCTTCTCTACGTCCTCGCCGCCGCTGCAAACCGCGACGCGCTCCGCGTTGTGGAACACGAACGGTATCTCGGAGCAGTGCCACGCGGGCTTGCCGCCACCGTAGGGGAACTCGTATGTAAACATGTAGGAGTAGGCGGGCGCGCTCGAGACCTCCGCCTTCTTCATGACGTACTCCCACGAGCCCTTGCGGAAGAGTCCGTCGAGCTTCGCGAGATACGCGAGTTTTTTTCCGGGGAACGCCTTGCGGTAGAGCTCGACCGCCTTATCCGCGTACTCGCCGAATATCTTCTTCATGTCGGCAAGGGTGGCCTCCTCGTCGTTCTCGTTCGGGCCGGCGGGAGCAAAGCCGAGGAACTCGCACATGACGGTGCCGACCATTATCGGAACGGTCTTTGCGTGCTCGGTGAAGCCGTATATCATCGGGTCGCCGACATAGTAGTCGTCCGCTATCGGCGCACAGCCGGTGTAGCCGCCCTTCGCGCGGATGGCGGGAGCCGCCTTGTTGTACGCGGCGGCGAGGTCGGCGTAGGGGATCGTCTCGAGCGGCTCGGGGTCGTTCTCGGGCAGGCCAAGCTCGCGGAGCATGGCGTTCACTATCTCGCGGCCGTTCTGCTCCTCGGTGCGCTCGCCGCCGCCGAGGAGGCTTCCGCTCGCGACGCCGCTCTGGATTATCCCGCGGTGGAAAAGTCCGTCCGCCGCAGGGGTCTGGAGCAGGCAGCTGACCTTTCCGCCGCCGCCGGACTGTCCGAAGACGGTGACGTTGTCCGGGTCGCCGCCGAACTGCGCGATGTTGTCATGCACCCACTGGAGCGCCGCGACGATGTCCGCATGGCCGGCGTTGCCGGAGTTCTTGTATTTCTCGCCGAACGGGGAGAGGTCGAGGTAGCCGAGTATGTTCAGGCGGTGGTTTATCGTGACGACGACGCAGTCGCCGTGGCGGCTCATGTTGTCGCCCTCATACGCTATCTGCTCTATCGAGGAGCCCGCCGCGTATCCGCCGCCGTGCAGCCAGAAGAGGACC
Organism: uncultured Clostridia bacterium; assembly: GCA_947585215.1. GTDB lineage: Bacteria > Bacillota > Clostridia > Oscillospirales > JAAYOS01 > CANRIN01. The sequence continues at coordinate 9,308 of CANPWY010000003.1, read as the reverse complement.
GGCTTCTTCGCGTCGGGGGAGAGGGACTGCGTCCAGACGTTCAGATACTGACAGTTCTCGTCGAGCGGCCAGTAGCGGTGCGGGACGAGCAGCTCGTTCGAAGGGTTGTCCTGACCGAGCATCGGGCTGACGTAGCCGTAGGCAAGAGCGGTCTTGACGCCCTCCCACGGCTCCACCGGCGTGGGCATTTGGAAACGCTTCGAGTCGGCATACTTCACGCCGTAGAAGGCGTACATGTCGTCGACCTTGAAGCCCTGGAGCAGACCGGCCTTGGTCTTTACTGTCGTCGATTCGTCACATACAAAGGTTTTTCCCATTGCGGATGATCCTCCTCCGATAATTATTTCCTGCACCTTGCGATGCCGTAATACTATACCGATTATACATTAACGCCGGCCTTTTTGCAAGCCGTATTTTGTCATTCTGCCGAAAAAGGACGGGATGCAAAGCGCGGCGGGCGCGATGTCGCGCCCGCCGCACTGCAAGCCGTTATTTCTCCGAAGACACGGGGCCGTCCTCCGGAAGCCGGGGAGCTTCGACCGGCGGCGTCTTCCCGACGGCGCCGCCGAACTTCTCCGCAAGGAAATCGAGCCCGAAACCCATGCCCATGAACACAAATATCTGCGGCAGGTATGCATAGCGCGGCTGAACCTCGATAAAGAGGAACACGACAAACGCCGCGAACACTACAAAATAGGGCATCAGCTCGTCCGCCGAGCGCTTTCTTGCCGCAAGGCCGAGCGCGGCGAGCGCGAGCGCCGTGAAAAACAGCGAGCGGTCGAAGGTCTCGGTGAAGCTTATGAGCAGGTTCTTTGCATAGCTTGTGAGGTCGATATGTCCGAGCGCCCAACTGAGCCCGGAGCTTGTCCAGAGAGCGTCGGCCTTGCGAAGCATAAACGCGCCCCACTCCGCGGGCGACTTCGGGAGGTTCTCGCGAATGATCTGCTTCTGAAGGACAGATGTCGCCTCGGTCGGACGGTGCTCCGAGTCGAAAGTGGCAGACAGGCGCGACCATGCGTCGTTTGAATAGCCGCCGCCTCCGCTGTAGTTGAGCCCGCACACGAACTTCCAGCCGGGATATTCGTTTGCGGTGCCGTGGATATTGAGCCCGGACGCGCGGACGGCGAGGTCCGCACCCTTTCCCACCGCGAAGTACACAAGCAGGAGGGCAAGCATCCCGGCGAGGACGCGTTTCCGCAGAGACGGCTCGGAGAGGAGCTTAAAGAGCGCCCACGCCGCGAGCGCGACAAGGACGATAAGCCCCTCCGGACGCATGAGGTTGCCGACGGCGGCGGCGAGTCCCGCGAGCGGGAAGCGCCATATACGGAGCCTTTCGGTATCCGGCGAGATGAGGAGCCACACCGCGAGCACAAGGAAGAAAAGCGAGGGTATCTGGTTTGTGAGGACGGCGGGCAGTGTCACAAAAAACGGGAACACGCAGGCGGCGAGGCTCGCGGTCTCCGCCGCGGCCGGCCGGACGTATGCGCGGAGGATTCGATACATGAGTACGACCGTTCCCGAGGAGAGAAGCACGTTCACGAGCTTTATCGCCATCGGGTCGTTCCAGACGGTGAGGATCGCTGCCTCGAACAGCACAAACGGCGTCTGGTACGCCCAGAGGAGGAAGTATGCGGTGTCCATTGCGGAGCGGTCGCCGTGCGTGAGACCTTCCGCCGCGTCATACAGAGCCCCGAAGTCCGAGACTATCGGCGGCGATATAACGAGCACCGAGAGGAGCCGCACAAGTACGCATGCCGCCGCGAGCCACAGCGTAAAGTGCTTCGGCCGGTGCCTCAGCAGAACGGTAAAGGCGCACAGAACGCTTGCTATGGCGCAGACCGAGCTTCGGAGCAGAAGCGATGCCGCCGCTATGAGAAATGCCGCGAGAAAACAGCGCGAGAGCCACTTTTCGGCCGTCTGCATGGGGTCACATCCTTTCAGTCGTCCGGCGGGAAGACAAGTCTTCCCGCCGGATATTCGATGCCTCCGTCGCGCCGTTTACTTTGCGGCGTTGTAGATCTCCCGGAACTGCTTTATGGTGTCGGCAAAGTCGGCTATGGCGTCCTCAATGACGGCGGGGTCAGTGAGGTCGATGCCCGCGACCTTGAGACTGTCGAGCGGGCTCTTCGAGCCGCCGCAGCGCAGGAAGTCGAGGTAGTGCGGGATATAAGCCTCGCCCTCGCTCTCGATGCGCTTAACTATGCTCGAGGCGGCGGAGATGCAGGTCGCGTACTGGTAGACGTAGAAGAACATATAGAAGTGGGGAATACGCATCCACTCGTAGGCGATGTCCGCGTCGCAGACGACGCCCGGCCCGAAGTAGCGCTTCACTATCTCATAGTACTTCTCGCAGAGCAGGTCCTTCGTGAGCGTCTCGCCCGCCTCGCTCATGGCGTGCATGTCGCGCTCAAACTCCGCAAACATCGTCTGGCGGAAGAGAGTGCCCTTGTAGGTCTCCATTATCTGGTTGAGAATGGAGAGCTTCTCATCGTCGCTTGCAGACTCGCGGAGCTTCTTGTGGCAGAAGATAAGCTCGTTGACGGTGGAGGCGACCTCCGCGACAAAGATGGTGTACCGCGAATCCTGCGGGGTGTTGCTTATCTTTGAGAAGTAGGAGTGCATCGAGTGGCCGGACTCGTGCGCGAGCGTGGACACGTCCTCGAGCGTGTCGGTGTAGTTCATCAGGATATAGGGCTGAGTGTCGTAGCTGCCGGCGCTGTAAGCGCCGCTCTGCTTACCCTTGTTGGGGTAGACGTCGACCCACTTGCGGTTCTTCAGACCATCCTCGAGGGTGTCGTGATACTCGCTTCCGAGAACCTTCACCGCGTCGAGAACCTCCTCGACTGCTTCCTCGTAGCTGTACTTCTTCGTGCTCGAGCCAATGAGGGGGGTGTAGATGTCATAGAGGTGGTACTTCGAGAGGCCGAGGACCTCCTTCTTGAGCTTGTAGTAGTCGTAGAGGACGGGGAGGTTCTTATTCACCGTGTCGACGAGGTTGTTGTATATGTCCGGCGTGACCTCGTCGTCAAAGACGGAGCACTGGAGGCTTGAGTCGTAGCCGCGCACCTTCGAGACGGTGGTGCGCTCCTTGACGTACTCGTTCATCAGCGCGGCGAAGGTGTTGCCGAACTGCTTGTAGGTCTCGTACATCTTCGTGAACGCGGCGCGGCGGACGCGGCGGTCGGGGCTCATCAGGAACGCGACGTAGTTCGCGTCGGTGAGGTGGGTCTTCTTGCCGTCCTCGCCGCGGATATAGCCGAAGTCGAGGTCGGCGTTCGCAAAGACCGAGCGGATGCCGGAGTGGCCGCCCATGCCGCGGCGGAGGTTTGCGAGAAGCTTCTCGTTCTCGTCGGAGAGGGTGTACTTCTTATAGCGGCGGCTCTCGTATATCGTCCGCTCGTAGGCGCGGAGCTCGGGCTTTTCCGCGTACCACTTCTCAAGCGTCTCGTCCGGAATGGAGATGAGGGCGGGGGAGACAAAGTAGTCTGCGGCGCCCGCGGCGTTTGCAAGGTTCATCATCCTGCCGGAGAGGGCGAGGAAGGTGTTGTCGCCGGTGTCGAGGTCGGAATTGAGGCTCGCGTACTCGAAGAGCTTGCTTATAAGACGGCTGAGCGCCTGCGAGTCCTCGAGCGCGGCGAGAAGTCCCTCGGCGGACTTCGTCATCGTCGCCTCGTGCGCGGGGAACGCGGCTATCATCTCCTCGGCACGGGCATAGTCCGCGTTGAAGGCGTCCATGTCGGGGTAGATAGCACTCAGGTCCCATTTGTACTTTGCGGGTATATCGGCTCTGTTCTCGGTCATAACTAAACTCCTTTACGTTGTAATTCGGTAAAATCGTACATCTGCAACGATTGTAGCACACGGCGGCTCCGCTGTCAATCACAGGAGACGGTCGGAAAGCCCTGCGGCTCTCCGACCGTCCGACCGTCAAAGGTTTATTTTCGGGACGCGCCCTGCAAAGCTTCACGACTTCGCAAGCGACCCGAGCACCGACAGGCTCTCCTTGGGATGGCGCGTCTGCGTTGCGCGGTCGACGGCGATGAGGCCGAAGGTCTTCGAGAAGCCGAGCTGCCACTCGAAGTTGTCAAGCAGGCTCCAACAGCAGTAGCCCTTCACCGGTATGCCCTCGGCGGCGCAGGCCGCGACGCCCGCGACAGCCTCACGCAGGAACTCACAGCGCCGCGCGTCATCCGAGGTCGCGATGCCGTTTTCGGTGACTATGAGCTCACCCCGGAAGTGCTTTGCCACGCGGCGCAGAACTCCCGCTATTGAGGCGGGGTAGTCCTCGTAGCCCATCTGGGTGAGGGGAGCGCCGTCGGCGGGCTCGAGCGCGCCGGAAGCGTCCACGCGCTTGCGGGAGTAGTTCTGTACGCCGAGGAAGTCGTCCTGCTCGATGAAGGGCAGATAGTTTCCGAAGTCCTCCTGCCAGAGACGGTTATTCTGCTCCTCTCCTCCGGGGAGCGGCTGGTAGTCAAAAAGCGACAGCGTGAGCCCGCACTTTATCCCGGGACGGACAGCCTTTATCGCGCTCACCGCCGCGCGGTGGGCGCGCATGACAAGCTCCTCCTCTTCCGCCGTGCGCGGGGAGACGAAGGTGTTCACCTTCCCCGGCTCGACGCCGAAGGCGTTCGCTTGCTCGACCGCGCCCGCCATTATCGCCTCCATGTCGGTGGAGATGCCGACCTGCACCGCACCCTCGCGCGCCGACGCCTTCATCATGTCCTCCATAACCTTCTGAATTTGGAAGCCCATGTTCGCCTCGTTTATCGTGCAGACGTACTCGACGCCCTCGAGCAGCTCGCGCGCGACGTATTCGGCGTAGCGTGCGAAGAGCTCCGGCGTCCGCTCGCTCTTCCAGCCGCCGAGCGTGATGAGCCACGCGGGGCTCGAGAAGTGGTGGAGCGTGACTATAGGCTTCACGCCGTGACTGCGGCAGCACTCGATGACCTTGCGGTAGTGCTCGACCTCGCTGTCGTCGAAGTGACCCTCCTCCGGCTCGATGCGCGCCCACTCAACAGAGAAGCGGTAGGCGTTGAGACCTGCCTCCGCAAGGAGCGCTATGTCCTCGGCGTAGCGGTTGTAGTGGTCGACGGCGTCTCCACTCGGTTCGGCGTAGCTGGTGTGCGTAAGGTGCTCCTCCGTCCAGCAGTCGCTTTTTGTGTTGTTGCCCTCGACCTGATGCGCCGCGGTCGCGGCGCCGATGAAAAATCCCTCCGGCAGTTTCATGAATGCTCCTCCTGTCGATTTTTATTTGCACGGTACTGTTTACGATAATTATAACATCACCCGAGGGCAGATAAAAGAACAACTTTGCCCTCGGGTGATGTGTTATTGCAATATTTACCGGTCGAGCGTCCTCAGATGCGTCTTTGCCGTGCCGATGACGTAGAGCGAGCCGCAGATAAGCAGAATGTCGTCGCGGCCGGTGAGCTCAAGTCCGCGCTCGACCGCCGCGCCGATGTCCGGCACGACCTCGACCGAGCGGCAGTGCTCCCGCGCGACTGCGGCGGCGTCCTCCGCGTCGAGCGCGCGCCCGCTCGTCGGCGTACACGCGACGAACGCGTCCGCGCGCTTCGCTATCTCGGGGATGCAGAAATTATAGTCCTTGTCCGCGAGCATTCCCATGACGGCGACTATCCTGCGGTCCTTCATCAGCGTGTCGATGCTCTCGGAGAGGACGCGGACGGCGTCCGGGTTGTGCGCCGCGTCGATTATCGTGAGCGGGTCGCGGCGGACGGTCTCGAGCCGCCCGACCCACTTCGTCTGCTCCAGCCCGCGCACGATGTCCTCATCGGTGATGCGGTACCCGGAGCGGCGGAGGACTCTCATCGCCTCTATGACGCCGACGGCGTTCTTCACCTGATGGCGGCCGGTGAGCGGGAGGTTTACCTCAAGCCCGTCGTAGCGGAAGCGGTTTGAACCCAGCGACTCGGAGATGTACTCTATCTTTGACGCGTCGGGAGAGATGAACTCCGCACGGCGCTCGCGGCAGACGCTTTCGATGACGCGCCGCGCCTCGTCCGCCTGCTCGACGTAGCAGACGACGCGGCCGCCGGGCTTTATCACGCCAGCCTTCTCGTAGGCTATCTCGGTGAGCGTGTTCCCGAGCAGATGCGTGTGGTCAAAGGAAATGGGGCCGATTATCGTGACGGCGGGGGAGGAGACAACGTTCGTCGCGTCGAGCCGTCCGCCCAAGCCGACCTCGAGCGATACGAAATCGCACCCGCTCTCCGCCCAATACTCAAACGCCATCGCCGTAAGAAACTCGAACTCTGTTGGGTGCGTGAGGCCGTGGGACGCCATGCGGTCTGCGGCGGCTTTCACGCGCTCTGTGAGCGAGACGAGAGCGTCGTCCGGTATCGGCTCGCCCGAGACCTGCATCCGCTCGTTGAACCGCTCGAGGAACGGGGAGATGAACGAGCCGGTTCTGTACCCCGCCGCCTCGAGCACGGAAGCGCTCATCGCGGTGGCGGAGCCCTTGCCGTTCGTACCGGCGACGTGGACGTAATTCATCTTTTTCTCGGGATTTCCGAGCTCGCGAAGGAGGTTTTCGATTCGGCGAAGACCCGGCTTCGTGTTGTATTTCTTTATCGAGTGTATATATTCAAGAGCCTCTTCGTAGTTCATGCTTTCCCGTCCTTTCGCTGAGAGGGGAGCCGCGCCGGCGGCTCCCCGATGGATGTCAGTTCTCGAGCGCCTTCAGGCTCTCCTCGAGGCGGGCGATGAGCGCGGCGGCGTTTGCGGCCTTCTCACGCTCCGCCGCGACAACGGCCTCGGGAGCCTTCGACACAAAGCCCTCGTTTGCGAGCTTCTTTTCGATGCTTTCGAGCTGCTTTTTCGCCTTTGCAAGCTCGCCGGAGAGACGCTCGCGCTCCTTCGCTATATCGACGAGGTCGCCCGTCGGCATGAATATGTGCGCGGCGGGGGTGGCTGCCGTGGAATAGCCCTTCAAATCGGAGGGCGCGGAGGAGGCGTACTCGATGTCGGAGGCGAAAGCGAGGCGCTTCGTGAGCGCGTCCATCTCGCGGAAGACCGCGTCGTTCTCCGCAACTATCAGCAGGTGCGCCTTGCGGCTCGGCGGAACGTTCATCTCGGCGCGGCGCGCGCGGACGGCGCGTATCGCGTCCATGACGGCCTCGACCTCCGACTCGTATGCGGAGAAGTCGAGCTCCGGGCGGAACTGCGGCCAGTCGGCGACTATGAGCGGCGTCTCACGGCCGGGGAGGTACTGCCAAATCTCCTCGGTGATGTGCGGCATAAACGGGTGCAGAAGCTTCAGCGCTTCGCCGAGGACGTAGAGAAGCACGCGCTGTGCGTTCTCGCCCTCGGACGGATCCTCCGACTGGAGACGCGGCTTCGTGAGCTCGATATACCAGTCGCAGAAGTCGCCCCAGACGAAGTCGTAAATCTTCTGCATGGCAAGGCCGAACTCGTAGTGGTCGAGGTTGCGGGTCTCGTCGGCGGCAAGGGCGTTGAGCTTCGAAAGTATCCACTTGTCCTCCGGGCGGAGTTCGGCGGGAAGGGTCGTGTCCTCGGTGTTGAGGTTCATCAGCACGAAGCGGCTCGCGTTCCAGAGCTTGTTTGCAAAGTTCCGCATGTTCGAGACCTTCTCGTCGGTGAAGCGCATGTCCATTCCGGGGCCGTTGCCTATGACGAGCGACGCGCGGAGCGCGTCCGCGCCGTAGTTTGCTATGACCTCGAGCGGGTCGACGCCGTTGCCGAGCGACTTGCTCATCTTCCGCCCCTGTGCGTCGCGCACGAGGCCGTGAATCGCGACGGTGTGGAACGGCTCGCGGCCGGTGTGCTCGAGCGACGAGAATATCATCCGACTCACCCAGAAGGAGATGATGTCGTAGCCGGTCACAAGCACGTCGGTGGGGAAGAAGCGCTTGAAGTCCTCAGTCTGCTCCGGCCAGCCGAGCGTGGAGAACGGCCAGAGCGCCGAGCTGAACCATGTGTCGAGCACGTCCTCGTCCTGGTGAACGGGCGCGCCGCAGTGCGGGCAGACGGTGATGTCCTCCTTGGAGACGGTGACCTCTCCGCACTCGTCGCAGTAGAACGCGGGTATGCGGTGCCCCCACCAGAGCTGACGGGAGATGCACCAGTCGTGGATGCCATCCATCCAGTTGAGATAGGTGCGGTTGAAGCGCTTCGGGATGAACTGTATCGTGCCGTTCTCGACGGCCTCGATTGCGGGCTTTGCGAGCGGCGCCATCTTCACGAACCACTGCGCGGAGGTTATCGGCTCGACGGTGTGTCCGCAGCGGTAGCACTCGCCGACGTTGTGGATGTGCTCCTCGACCTTGACGAGATAGCCGCCGGCCTCGAGGTCCGCGACTATCGCCTCGCGCGCCTCGTAGCGGTCCATGCCGTTGTACTTGCCGCCGTTGATGATGCGCGCGTCCTCGTCGAGGATCAGTATCTCCTCGAGGTTGTGGCGCTTGCCGACCTCAAAGTCGTTCGGGTCGTGGCAGGGAGTGATCTTCACACAGCCGGTGCCGAAGTCCTTTTCGACGTACTCGTCGGCGATGACAGGTATCTCACGCCCGATGAGCGGGAGGATGAGCGTCTTGCCGACGAGGTGACGGTAGCGCTCGTCGTCCGGGTGAACGGCGACGGCGCTGTCGCCGAGCATCGTCTCGGGACGGGTGGTGGCAATAGTGACGTACTCGTCCGAGCCCTTGACGGGGTAGCGGATGTGCCAGAAATGGCCGTTCTGCTCGCTGTACTCGACCTCCGCGTCGGAGAGGGCGGTGCGGCAGTGCGGGCACCAGTTGATTATGCGGCTGCCCTTGTAGATGAGCCCCTTGTTGTATAGGTTGACAAACACCTCGCGCACTGCTCGGGAAAGTCCCTCGTCCATAGTGAAGCGGACGCGCGACCAGTCGCAGCTCGAGCCGAGAGCCGCGAGCTGCTCGTGGATGCGTCCCTCATAGCGGCGCTTCCAGTCCCAGACGAGGTCGATGAACTTGTCCCGCCCGTAGTCGTAGCGGGTCTTGTGCTCGTTCTCGCGGATATACTCCTCGACCTTTATCTGCGTGGCGATGCCGGCGTGGTCGGTGCCGGGCACCCACAGCGCGGCGTAGCCCTGCATGCGCTTGAAGCGCACGAGGATGTCCTGCCACGTCTCGTCGAGGGCGTGACCCATGTGGAGCTGACCCGTGACGTTCGGGGGCGGTATGACGATGGTGAAGGGCTTCTTTTCGGGGTCGTCGGACGGCTTGAAGTAACCGCCGTCCCGCCACATCTTGTAGATGCGCTTTTCGACGCCCTGAGGCTCGTATGCCTTCGGGAGTTCTCGTGCCATA
>CANPWY010000002.1 GCA_947585215.1 uncultured Clostridia bacterium | reverse complement strand
GTGCCGTGAAAGCGTTCTGCGGCGCGCGTTTCGCGCGCCGCAGGGACAAAATCGCGCGGAAGAAAAAGTTCTGCGACAGAAACCGTTCCACCCGTATATTCTTACCCTCGGGGGAGCGCGCCATACGGCGCGCGGCCCTTCTCGGGAAGGATAAAACCGAAAGGAGTGGATCGATTTTGGAAGAGAACAGGACAAGGTCTTCCGCCGCAGGAGAGAAGCGCAGGACGTGGGGCTTCACACTCGTTGAGCTCATCGTCGTCATCGCGATACTTGCGGTACTCGCCGGCGTCGCTTACCCGGTGTACACCGGCTACATCACCAAGGCCAATGAGGCCGCGGACCTCGCGCTGCTCGGTCAGGTGAACGAGTCGTTCACCTCCGCGCTGTACGACGTGGGGTACAATGATGGGCTGCCGGAGACAGCAGAGGCAACTCTGACCGAGAAAAAGTTGTCCGAAGTATCGTCTGATGGCATAGACGGCCTGAACGAAGCGTTCATGAAATACTTCGCGGGCAACGAGAACACGGAGTTCAAGGTCTATACGGGGCTTGGCTACGACCGCACCTTGGGCGGCTTCTATGGAAAGCTTTCCGACGGTACGATAGCTCTTTCGAACGGTTGGAAGATGAAACCTAAGGACAACGGAAACGGCACAGTGACTTACACCGTGACAGATGACGAGGGCAACGAGTATGAATATACCCTTAACAACACGTCAATGGAAGCCTACAGTGCGTCAACCTTTGGTCAGAATATGACTGCCAGCGGACTTATGAAAGACATTGATAACGTGGCAGAGACTTTTGCGAATTTCATGAAGCCGCCCTCTCCTTTTTCCAGTTATGCATCTAAGTTTGCTGACGCATTGGGTGTGTCGTTAGACGCAAACGACCCGGATTACTATAAGAAGCTCGGAAACGCTATGGTCCTTGGTGTGGCTGATGCTTCCTTTGATGGTGGGTTTAATGCGAAAAGTATAGCTGACGCATGGACAACGAAATACAGTGTTAGCCTTGATACGAAAAATTTGAATAATACGGCCGCTCAATTAGCGCTGGGTTACGCTTTGGCTACCGGATTTGCTAATTCTGAAATCGGCAAGACGCAGGAGTTTAACTTTGGCGGAGAAACCATGACCGCAGCAGAGTATTATAAACAGCAGACTGCTACCTTTAGCGGTAAGACAGGATTCGATGCGCTTCAGGCCATTCAAACTATGCTGGGTACTATGATAGAAAGCGATGGTTATAGAAAATATTACGCAGCTGCCGGAGAAGCGGATATCGAAGGATATCTGGGCGCATTGGATGCTATTAAAAATAATAGAGATACGCTTGAATCCGGAAACAATGTTGTGAACAACGCAGAAGGATTTGCGGACGATGATCTTGGCGCTATCCTTGACGCACTCTTTGGCTCCGGCAACTAAGTCCAAAGTCCCTTTGATTTTTAAGCCGTCACATTAAGCCGTCAAAATGCGGCGGAGGCGCAGTGAAAGCGTTCTGCGGCGCGCGTTTCGCGCGCCGCAGGGACAAAATCGCGCGGAAGAAAAAGTTCTGCGACAGAAACCGTTCCACCCGTATATTCTTACCCTCGGGGGAGCGCGCCATACGGCGCGCGGCCCTTCTCGGGAAGGATAAAACCGAAAGGAGTGGATCGATTTTGGAAGAGAACAGGACAAGGTCTTCCGCCGCAGGAGAGAAGCGCAGGACGTGGGGCTTCACGCTCGTCGAGCTCATCGTCGTCATCGCGATTCTTGCGGTACTCGCCGGCGTCGCTTACCCGGTGTACACCGGCTACATCACCAAGGCCAACGAGGCTGCGGACCTCGCGCTGCTCGGTGCGGTGAACGAGTCGTTTACCTCCGCGCTGTACGACGTGGGGTACAATGATGGGCTGCCGGAGGCGGCCGGGGCCGCTCTGACCGATGATTACAAGTTGACCGAAGTATGGTCTGACGACGTAAGCGCAGGAAATGATGCTCTGAACACTGCGTTCCTGAAGTACTTCGAGGGGAACCAGAACACGCCGTTCAAAGTCTATAAGGGTCTTGGCTACAGCCGTGGCCTGGGCGGCTTCTACGGAATGCTTGACGATGGGTCGATTACAACTAAAACCGGTATGAAGATGAAACCTCCGGTTGTAAAGAACGGGAAGACAACTGTTGAGGTTGAGCTTCCGGGTGGAGAAACCGTTGAGTACACTCTTGACAACGTGGACAAAGATAGTTTCGGCAACTCTTCATTTGGCACCGAGATGTCTATGCCCGAGCTTCTGGGCGAGGTGGACAATGTGGTTCAGGCGCTGAAAGGCGTTCTGGTTACCGGCGGTACTCCCGAACAACTTGAAGGATTGCTTGGCGCAGACTATCTGGAATCCTTGGGCCTGAAAAAGGAAGACTACGCCGGGGACAACGATGCATATTTGCAGGCGCTGACAAACGCTGTCGTGATGAACGTGGCTGATGCCTCCGCCGGTCTGACCGCTGACGATGTAATTAACAAGACTCAAAAGTGGAAGGATTTCGGGAACGACAATCTGCTTGCTATGATGGCCGCGACCTATGGTATCGCAACCGGCTATGCCAACTCTGACATAGGTAAAAGTTCAAACATTACCTATAACGGAGAAACAATGACGGTAAAGGAATACTATGACAAGCAATCACAAGCATTGCGCGAGCTCACCAATCCTACCGATGCTATTAGTATTATTTTCGGAATGTTATCAGACATCGATGGCTCAGACGGAATGGCCGAGTATAAAGACTCGGGGGCTTACGCAGAGGATCTGAACGGTTACTTCTCTGCAATGAACGCTTTGTCCGGAAACAGAGACGCACTAGTAAACCAAGGCGTGCTGGACAGCGGCTTTACTGACGAAGACCTCGGAGCTATCCTTGACGCATTGTTCGGCAACTAAGTCCTCAACGGCGGGGAAACCCGCCGAGGAATACAACAGGGGTTCGCAATGAACCTCACAAAAGGAAGGAGTAGAGCAGCACATGAAAAAAAGGATGTTAAGCCTTCTGCTGGCTGTGTGCCTCGTCGTATCGATGGCGCCCGCAGCCTTCGCGGCGAACGGTACCACGACCGCCGCCGACACCGAGAAGGCGACCACCGCCACGGAGCAGGGCGCGAAGCTGTACAGCGACGTTCCCGAAAATTCGTGGTTCTACGAGAGCGTGGACACGGTCACGAAGAGCGGCTATTTCAACGGCTATGCCGATGGAACCTTCAAGCCGTCCGACGCCATGACCCGCGCGATGTTCGTCACGGTCATCAGCCGTATGGCGAAGGCCGAGACGGACAACTCCGTCACCAAATTCCCGGATGTGCCCGTAAATACGTGGTACACCGGCGCGGTGACGTGGGCAAATGAGAACGGCATCGTTCTCGGCCGTTCCGAAACGGTTTTTGACCCGAACACGGCCATTACCCGTATCGAAATGTGCATCATCATGAGCAGGTACGTCAAGTATCTCGCCGCCGAGACCGGCAAGACCCCCGAGGCCTCCAAGGAGACGAAGACCTTTACCGACACGGCGAGCCTCTCCGAGTCCTACATGGACGCGCTGACGAACTGCGTCGCCTACGGCCTCATCGGCGGCTACGCGGACGGCACCTTCAAGCCGAACAACGGCGCGACCCGTGCTGAGGTCGCCACGGTCGTCGCCCGCTTCGCGGCCAAGACCGAGGAGAAGAAGCCGGATACGTCCGGTGGCGGCTACTACTATCCAAGCACCCCGAGCGGTCCGAGCGAGCCTAGTCTCGATTCCTTCACCGTGACTTATGACATGCCCAACGGCGGTCACAGCATCACCAGGACTGAGACGCAGAAGGAAACCGGTGCCGATGTAACGCATACCGTTCTGAGCTGGGATACATACGTAAAAGACCCGGTCGCCGGAAACCCCGAAGCACCAGTGAATGAGGCATTTGCTAACTGGGTCGACAAAAACAACGCAGAGAAAAAGTACACCGCTGGCGACGTTATCACCCTCACCGGCAACGTCACCCTCGTCCCGCAGTTTGTCAATACTGAGGATCTGCTCTTTGCGGCCATGCAGAACGCCGAGCAGAACGCCAAGGGTTGGTTCAACGGCAAGCACCTTGCGGTAGAAAACGACCCGGACGCGAAGGCGGCGCTGACATACGGCAACGTTACTCTTGACCGTGTGGCAGTTACCGGCACCGACACCGACACGGCAGCTAATACTCGTAACATCTACGTTGACGGCTCTGCTTCCATTCAGGGTCTCACGATGGAGAACAAGATCGTTGAGATCGCAGCGCAAATTGCAAGCGGCGCTCTCGGCGAGGAAGCTGCAAAGGATGTGAGCTATTACAGGGAGCAGCTCACCAAGCTTGTTGAGGACGTAGCGGAAGCGATCGGTGCGCCCATCGACGGCAGCGGCGTGCGCGCTATCGTTGACAGCCTGTACACATGGGGCGCTCAGCAGGCTCGCAATAAGATACTTGCAGGCTGTGGCCTGACCGATGCGATCAGCGAAATGACCGTCGAGGTCAACGGTGCAAGCGCGAAGATAACGGTTGACGAAACCACTCACGCTCTCACGCTTGACGGAGACAAAACGACGGTTGCGAAGAACCTCGGTGTCGCTCTTGCAAAGGAACTCTATAAGAGCGCGCAGGAGAATAATACGCAGGACTACACCTCGGACGTCAAGATGGGTGCCACCATTGAGCTGGAGTTTAAGACTGTAAGCGTCAAGAACCTCGATAAGTATCCGTACAAGTATGACGTCGTTGTGGCTCTGACGCTTTCCGATGAGGGTAAGGTTCTGTCCTACAAACACGTAGCGGGCGCCGACTACATAAAGGTGACTATCCCGACCTCGGTTCAGGGCAATTACAGCGCGGAGATCAATACGGTCGTCGAGAGCTTCATGAAGAGCAAAGCCTTTACCGATAAGATCAGCGGGGTTGAGAGTTCGATAGTAAAAGATGCGTCTTTCAAACAGCTGATTGATGCAATCGCTCAGTTCAACAACACAACTGATAAAACTGCGGCTACAACTCAGGTAACGACCGCTATTAGCAGTTGGATTACCGCAAACCTCAATTCCACAGACCTGAATAACAACGTGCTGTATGAGCACTATTGGGGTCCGAACGCGAACACAGGCAATCTGGCTGACAAGTTGGACAACTCTGCCTTCTACGGAACCACCGCTACTGACGCAGGGCTCATTGGAGAAGTTACGAAAGGCGCTGTAAGTTACTTCAATACCGAAATGACAAGGCTGAAGAGCGATTTTGCCAACGGTAGACCTGCCATGGAAGCAATGTTTGACGGCTTTGTTGAAACCATATTTGGTGATGAGAACAATAAGACTCCTCTTGCTGACTTTGAGGATGCAATCACAAGTTTCCTTGGCCTGATCAACTCGCAGTCGCAGAGCGGCAGCGCAACGAGTGGCGGATTAAACTTTGATGTGTTGGACGAGTTGGATCCTGCTATTAGCAACTTCGTCTATGCTGCTATCATTGACGACCACTGGGGCAACAACGTCGAGAAGACAAATTGCTACGTTGCTATGACGGAGGTTCTTGACGAGACTATCGGGGATCAGCTCGACCATCAGCTTGAAGGGAAAGTCAACGGTGTCGAGCTCGGTACCGTGCTTGGAGAACTTGCCGGCCTTGGCAGCATCGAGTCCATCGCCAACCTCACGGTTGAAGAACTGATTACGACGCTCGACAACATCACTAAACTTGCCTCTACCGGTACTGCCGGCGGAGGGGACGGCACTTCCCTGATCGATAAGTACGGTCAGTCGATTATTAGCTATATCAAGAGAGGCGCCAACGCTCTTGCAAACCGTAACGTGGAGGTCACAGTCAAATTTGGTGGAACTATCAATACCGAAAAGACGCTTACAAAGCAGGCTCTGGAGGATATTGCTAAGCAGCCTCAGACAAAACTCTTGGACTTCCTCAAGGCTATCCAAGATTTGAAGCTTGCAGAACTCAAGTTGAACTACTTTGACGAGGACTTCTGCACCATCACCGTCACATCCGGCAACAGCAACACCCCGATCACGGTTGTTCCGGTGATTGAAATTCCGTAAATCCCTCCCCTTACGCCCGTGTGGGGGCGCGAAAGCGCCCCCACCCCCAAGGGGAACGCCGAAGCTGCGGCCGGAGGCTGCCGGCTGCGGCTTGAGCGCTCCCACACCATGAAAGGAGGCCCGACATTGAACGAACAACTGCTTAGAATACTCTACCGGCAGGGTCTCATAGACCGCGAGCAGGCGCAGGAGCTGTGGCAGGAGCATCAGAGCTCCCACCGCGCGGTGCGCGAGCTGCTGCTTGAAAGGGGCCTCGTCCCCGAGGAAAAGATAATAGAGATACTCTCGCGCCTGTCGCATTTCCCGATGGTGCAGCTCTACGAGGTAAAGATACCGCCGGAGGTGCGGCGGCTCGTCCCGGCGGAGCTGCTCCGCGCAAACGAGGTCATACCCTTCGCCGTCGACCCAGCGGACAGCGGCACCCTCCGCGTCGCGATAAGCGACCCGATGAACATGAAGGGGCGCGACGTCGTCGCCCTCACGAGCAAGTACAGGGTGCGCCCGTTCCTCGCGACCACGGCGGACATCCTCCGCACCATCGACCGCTACTACGGCCGCCAGGAGATGGCCGCGGCGGCGGAGCAGTACGCAAGCGCGCAGGTGGGCGAGCAGCAGCACACCCTCGAGGACGAGCTCATCCATGCGGACGTCAGCTCCTCCCCGGTCGTCATGCTCGTCAACTCGCTTGTTGAGCAGGCGGTGCGCCAGAGGGCGAGCGACATACATATCGAGCCGGAGGCCGACCGCGTCCGCGTGCGGTTCCGCGTGGACGGCGTGCTCTACCTCCAGTCCACATACGACACGAGCCTGCTCGCCGCCATCGTCACCCGCGTGAAGATAATAAGCGGGCTGGACATCTCGGAGAAGCGCATCCCGCAGGACGGACGTTTTTCCATCACCGTCGACCACATGGAGTACGAGGTGCGCGTCTCGACGCTGCCGACCGCCTACGGCGAGAAGTGCGTGATGCGTCTTGCGCAGAAGCGCGCCCTCAGCCGCGACAAGGAGTCGCTCGGTCTCACGGGCGAGAACCTGCGGAAGTTTGACAAGATACTCGAGAAGCCGAACGGAATCGTCCTCGTCACCGGGCCGACGGGCTCCGGCAAGTCGACCACGCTGTACACCGCCCTCAGCGGCCTCAACAGCGAGGCGGTAAACATCGTCACCGTCGAGGACCCTATAGAGGCTAACATCGAGGGCGTCAATCAGGTACAGGTGAACCCCCGCGCAAACCTCACCTTCGCAAGCGCGCTGCGCTCCATACTCCGTCAGGACCCGGACATCATCATGATAGGCGAGATACGCGACGGAGAGACCGCCGAGATCGCGGTGCAGGCGTCCATCACCGGCCACCTCGTGGTGAGCACGCTCCACACGAACGACACTGCGAGCAGTGTCACGCGCCTCTTAGACATGGGCGTTGAAAGCTACCTCATCGCGGACGCGACCGCGGGCATCATCGCCCAGCGCCTCGTGCGCCGTCTCTGTCCCAGCTGCCGCACGAGCCGTCCGATACTTCCGCACGAGGCGGACTACCTCGACATCCCGGAGGAGGAGCGCGACTCGACCGTCCTCTGGGAGCCGCACGGCTGCACGCGCTGCGGCGGCACCGGCTACTACGACCGCATCGCCGTCTACGAGATAATGGAGATAACCCCGGCTCTCCGCGCGCTCATCGCCCGCCGAAGCACGACCGACGCGCTCCGCCGCGCGGCCATGCAGGAGGGAATGCACACCATCCGCGAGAACGCGCGCAGTCTCGTCCTCGACGGAACGACGAGCCTCAGTGAAATGCAGCGGATAAGCATGGAGGACGACTTCGGCGAGGCGGACGACATTCTCGGAGGAATGCCGTGATGGACCTTACAGCGCTTATCGACGCGGCGCGGCGGCGCGGCGCGAGCGATATTCACCTCACCGAGGGCGTGCCGCCCATCCTCCGCATCGACGGCGCGCTCACCGACTTTGGGGACAAGCCCCTCACCGACCGTGAGCTCGACGCCGCCGCCCGCGAGCTTGCGGACGACGCGCAGATGCGCGAGCTGCACGACCTCGGCGAGACCGATTTCGCCGTCACCGTTCTTGAGACCGTGCGCATGCGCTGCAACATCTTCCGCCAGCAGGGGCACACCGCCCTCGCGCTCCGTCTGCTTCCGCTCACGGTGCCGACGGCAAAGGACCTGCTCCTGCCCCCGGTGATAATCGAGCAGGCGGAAAAGCCGCGCGGGCTCGTGCTTGTGACGGGGCCGACAGGCTCCGGCAAGAGCTCGACGCTCGCGGCGCTGCTCGACCACGTCAACCGAACGGCGCGGCGGCACATCATCACCCTTGAGAACCCCATCGAGTACGTCCACCGTCCCGCCGGGTGCATCATCAACCAGCGCGAGATCGGGCGCGACACCGGCAGCTTCGCCGCCGGACTGCGCGCCGCCCTCCGTCAGGACCCGGACGTGATACTCCTCGGCGAGATGCGCGACCTTGAGACGATATCGACCGCCATCACCGCCGCCGAGACCGGCCACCTCGTTTTCGGAACGCTCCACACCAAGGGCGCGGCGAACACCATCGACCGAATCATCGACGTCTTCCCCGCCGAACAGCAGGAGCAGATACGCATACAGCTCGCGGACGTGCTCGAATGCGTCATCGGGCAGACGCTCCTGCCCAAGATCGGAGGAGGGCGCAGGGCGGTCTTCGAGATAATGGTCGGAACGCCCGCCGTAAAGAGCCTCATCCGGCAGAACAAGTCCTTCCAGATACCCAACGCCATGCAGACGGGCAAGAAGCAGGGCATGGCCCCGCTTGACGACGCGCTCGCGGCGCTCGTCCGCTCCGGCGAGATAGACGCAAAGACGGCGGCTTCCGCCGCAAACGACCCGGACGCCGTCGGCGCGGTCCAGCGGGTCAGATTGTAATTTCAGGAGAGGAGGAGAGGAATATGCCCGCGTTTTCCTACACCGCCATAAACGTGACGGGAAAGCCGATACACGGCTCAATAGAGGCGGCGACGATGGAGATGGCGAAGCTCTCCCTGCGCGGAGTTGGCTACACCGTCGTCGAGATAAAGCGGCCGGGCCTTTTGGAGCGGGACATAAACATTCCGATATTCGGCAAGCCCTCCTCGAAGGATATGGCGGTATTCTGCCGCCAGTTCGTGTCGATACTGCGGGCGGGCGTGCCGCTCGCGTCGGTGCTGTCGATGCTCGGTCAGCAGACCGAGAACAAGCGCCTCGCCGCCGCCATACGCGAGATACAGGCGGACGTCGAGAAGGGCGAGACGCTCGCGGGCGCGATGCGGCGGCAGGGAAAGATATTCCCGCCGATGATGTCAAACATGGTCGCCGCCGGCGAGGACTCCGGCAACCTCGAGGACTCCTTCAGGCAGATGGAGACCTACTTCGACAAGGCGCGGCGCACGAAAGGCGCCGTCGGCAAGGCGATGATCTACCCGTGCATCCTCCTCGTCGTTATGATAGCGGTGCTCATCGTGATGATGACAAAGATAATCCCGAGCTTCCTTGAGACCTTCACGCAGATGGATGTCGAGCTGCCGTTCCTTACGCAGTGCGTCATGGCGGTGAGCGACTGGTTCGTCGCGTGGTGGTGGCTGCTCGTCGGCACGCTCGTGGCGCTCGTCGTCGGCGGCATAATGTTCAACAGGACGAGCAGGGGGCGGCACTTCTTCGGCCTCATCGCGCGGAAGGCCCCGGTGTTCGGACGGCTCACCGTCCGCTCCGCCTGCGCCACGATGACCCGCACGCTCTCGCTGCTGCTCGGCTCGGGACTGACGCTGCTCGAAAGTCTCGACCTCACCGCAGGCAACATGACAAACATCTGGTTTGAGGACGCGCTGCACACCGTGAGCGGCCTCATCTCGCAGGGCTGGCCGCTCGCCGTGAGCCTGCGGGACACGGGGATGTTCCCCGCGATGGTGATAAACCTCGTCAGCGTCGGCGAGGAGGCCGGCGACCTTCAGGGCTCGCTCTCCAAGGTCGCGGACTACTACGACGAGGAGGTTCAGGAGGCGACCGACCGTCTCCTCGCGCTGATGGAGCCGGCGGTCATACTGCTGATGGCGGTGTTCGTCGTCATCATCGTGCTCTCGATATTCCTGCCGATGCTCAGCATGACCCACGCATACGACCAGTACCTGTAACCGCGCCCGCCCGGGCGCACCCGGAAACGGTATCCTGCGGGGCGGATAGGCGCTCCGCTTGAAGATACAAAGCGAAAACTCTTTATGAAAGGATTGATCACCATGAAAAACTTCTGGAGAAGGATGGCCGCCCGTGAAGGCTTTACTCTGGTGGAGCTTGTTGTGGTCATCGCCATCCTCGCGATACTCGCCGCAGTAGCCTACCCGGCCTACACCGGCTACATAAAGAAGGCTGACGAAGCCGCTGACCTGACCAGTCTTGCAGGCGTATCCTCTGCCGCCTCGGCTGCTATGTCTGCGGACAGCAGTTTCACCGAGGGGATTACCAAAATTATAGTCAGCGCAGATGAAAAGACGGTAACAGTGAACAATACTGTTCTTTTTGGTACGGGCGCCAATGCTTCGCCAACTCAGCAGAATACTTTCAAGCTTCTGTATTTTGGTGACGCTAATTCCACTGCAGAATCGGTTGTGACATTCAAGAGTGAAACATACAAGACTAAAGGGGCTACTTGGACCGCTAATGAATGGAAGCCCACTACCTGATTTCTAACCAATACCCAACAGTACCATTCCGTACCACTATAATTTCCGGCCCGCTCGGCTCCTATCGACCGGGCGGGTCGGGCTCGTGTCTCGGAAACCCAGACAAAAGCCGAAAGGAGATGAGCCGTATGCGGGCTCTCGCGCTCTGCTTTATAACGCTTGTGGGTATGTGCGCAGGCAGCTTCTGCAACGTGCTCATCTTCCGCATACCGAAGGGCGAGGACTTCGTCCGCACCCGCTCGCACTGCATGTCCTGCGGCCACACTCTGCGGTGGTACGAGCTCATCCCGGTCGTGAGCTTCGTCCTCCAGCGCGGACGGTGCCGCGCCTGCGGCGCGAAGCTCTCACCGCAGTACCCGGCGGTGGAGGCACTGAACGGAGCCGCGTGGCTCCTGTGCTGCCTGCTCTTTTGGGAGGAGCCGGTGCGCGCCGCGCTGTACTGCGCGCTCTCGTCGGTGCTCACAGTTATCGCCGTCATAGACGCGCGCACCATGGAGATACCGAACGGGCTCACCATAGCCGTGGCTGTGCTCGGGCTCGTGCAGCTCGCGGCGGACTATCCGCATTGGTACTCGTACCTCATCGGCGCCGCGTGCGTGAGCGTTCCGCTCCTGCTCCTCTGGCTCGCCTCCGGGGGAAGGCTCATCGGCCTCGGGGACGTGAAGCTGCTCGCGGCGGCCGGACTGCTGCTCGGGTGGCAGAGGATACTTCCGGCGCTCGCGGTCGGCAGCCTCATCGGCTGCGTCCACCATCTGATACGGATGGCGCGCGGCGCGGAACACATGCTCGCCTTCGGACCCTACCTCTCGGCGGGGATATGGCTTGCCGCCCTGTTCGGGGAGCGGGCCATCGCCGCATATCTGGGGCTTTTCGGGTTTTAAGCGCCGTGGGCGCGGCAGAGCCGGCGGAAACGTTCCTGCCGTCCCTGCCGTACCCACTTACGCAAGGAGGATACCTGATGAATAAAAAACTGTCGGGCCGCGCGCTCGTCATCCAGCTTTCGAGCCGGGAGATGCGCATAGCCTGCATGACTCTCGGCAGGAAGCCGAAGCCGAGAGGCACCGCCGTTCTGCCCGTGCCGGAGGGCGCGGTGGAGGACGGCGTCATCCTTCGGCCGGAGGCCGTGCGCGAGCTTCTGCGCTCCGCGCTCGCCCGTCCCGAGCTGAAGGGAACGAAGAACGCAGTGTTCATACTCTGCTCCACGCAGGTGCTGAGCGAGACGGTGGCCGTCCGCACGGCGAAGGGTCGCTTCACCTCCGCCGCGCAGAAGGATAAGCTGCTCGGCAAGACTCTCGAAACCAACCGCGACATCTACTTCCCCGTGGACACGCGCGGCAGCCGCCTCGTCTGGACGGACATCGGCCCCATGGACTCGACCGAGGAGGAACCGGCGGAGTCCGTGCAGCTCTGGGCCGTCCCGGAGACGATAATCAAAAGCTACTACCGGCTCGCAAACGACTGCGGGCTGAAGGTTCTGCGCCTCGACTACTGCGGAAACAGCTTCGCAAACGCCGTCGGCGCGAGCTTCGCCGTGCCCGCGCCGAAGAAGGAGCAAAAGCAGAAGAAGGCGCGCGCCCCGAAGAAAGAGCACGCCCCGAAGAAGGCGAAGACCGCGCCCGCGGCTCCGTCCGCGTCGGACGCGCCTGCCGCGCCTGACGGCGCGGACGCCGTCGTACCCGTTGACGCGGGCGAGAGCGCGGTCTCCCCCGCCGAAGCCGCCGCAGGCGGCGCGGCGGTCGCGGTCATGGCTCCGCCGGAGGAGAAGACGCCGGAGACGAAGACGCCGGAGACGGTGCTGTACCTCCTGTCGGTGAGCGACTTCCTGATGATGACCTTCGTGCGCGAGGGTCAGGTGGTGCATCAGCGCATACTCGCGCAGGGCGGCCCGTATGTTGACGAGCTCGGCGACGCGCGGATGGTGCTCGAGCTCTACGAGACCGAGCGGCAGGGGGAGAACAATATCCGCGTCGTCGTCTGCGGCGCGGGCTCCGGCGACCCGGAATACATCGAGCGCGTGGCGAGTACGCTCCGGAAGCCGGCGGAGGGTCAGAGCGGGCTTATCGGCACCGAATGGTGCCTCTGCGCCGGTGTGGCGAGGACGCGGCTCGACTTCGGCGACGTGGAGATGAACTTCCCCGGCCGCCCGAACCTCCTCAGCAAGTTCTGGCAGTACGGACTGCTCCTTGCGGCGGGCGGCGTTCTCGCGGTGACGCTCCTTACATACTTCGGCTCGGCGTTCCAGTGGAGCACCTCACTTGCCGGAAAGAATCAAACTTTGCAGACGCTCGAAGTCCAGCTTGCGCCGATAAGCGGCTATGAGCAGAACTGGAACAGCTATGTGAACTATTACAACAGCTACACCTCCGACTGGCAGACCCTCCTCGGCTCGGACGAGGAGGGCGCGGAGTCGCCCGGTGCGCTCCGTACATACAACGACAACCTCGTCCTGATACTCGAGGAGCTGGAGCGCGTTCTGCCCGAGGGCGTGAGCGTGTACGACATCGGCATCGCCCCCAACGGTCTCGGCCTGCGCTTTGTCTGCGAGGACGAGATAGACGCGGCGTATACCATCCAGGCGCTGCGCTCGCTCGAGTACGCCGGGGAGCCGCTGTACATCTCCGACCTGACGCGGGGCCCGAACGCCCCGAGCGGCTCGGAGGTGCTGTCGGTGCTCTCCGGTGCGGGACTTCCCGCCGCAGGCTCTGCGGCGTCCGGCGGGACCGGCTTGGAAAATGCCGGCGTCACCCTGCCCGAAGGTCTCGACCTTACTCTGCCCGGAATGGAGGATCTCGCCGCCTACGGAACATCGTCCGAGGAGCCGCCCGTCAAGGGCAGCGGCTCCGCCGTACTTGACGCCGTCGACGCGCTCGACGGCATAAGCGAGCTCACCACTCAGGACAAGAATACCCTCAAGGACATCGCAAGGCGTGTGGCGGCGGGAGAGCGGATAAATTCAAGCGACGTCGACGCCGTGAAGGACATCATCGGGAAGGTGCCGGAGGAGAAGCGCAGGGCCGTCGCCGTTTCCATGTGCGCGGAGACGAGCACGGAGAAGTATACCCTCGGCTATCTGATGGGACGCGCCACCGAAGCACAGCGTGAGGACGCGTTCATGGCGATGCTCGAGAATCCCTTCGCGCTCTACCTGTTCGGTGAGCAGGTCTGGGACAGCCCGGAGATGATAGGCAGTATACTCGGCTTCGGCTTCCTGCACCAGAACCTCCTGCCTCCCGGGATCATGGACAAGGCCGCGGCGGCGTTCGCGGGCGCTCAGACAGGAAACACCGACGCGCTGAGGGAGCTCATCCCGATAATGAAGGACATGGACCTCAGCAGTGTGAAGCAGCTGATGACCGAGTTCACCGCGGCCCACCTCACCGACTGCGAGGCACTCGTCATGAAGGACAGCGACCTCAGCCGGGTGCTCGCGTACTACCTCGCGGCGGAGATGGGTCTTGACCTCAGTACCGGCAGCAGCTCGGGGACAGGCAGCGGAAGCAGTACGGGCACGGGTACAGGTACTGGAACCGGCACCGGTACCGGCTCCGGCAGCGGCAGCGGCACCGCGCAGAAGCCGACCGAGAGAGATCCCGAGACCGGGATGTACATCGACCCGGAGACCGGACTGCTCATCGTCTCGGGCAGTGACGACCTCCTGTACGAGAAGGAGACCAAGCAGTACGTCGACAGAGCGACCCTCGAGTATATCCACCGGGACACGAAGCAGCTCTTCGACCTGCGGACGAACCTGAATATAGACAGGGAAACGAAGAAGCTCATCGACCCGGAGACCGGGGAGTTTGTCTATCCGGACCCGATTTATATTGACAAGATGGATAAGTACTCCCTGCTCGTGACCGGCGTTCTTCAGACGAGAGTAGGGATCGACGCTAATGACGTCAACTGGGAGAAAACCGACTGGACAAGTATAAACTGGCGCGTGATGTCTATGGACGAGATAGTGGAAACCCTGTGCGAGCAGGCTTGGATTCAGCTTTTGGATATTGCCTATAACCCACAGACAAACCGCTATTATTACACTCTCTATGCCGACCCGAACAACAGCAGTCTCTACCTCGACCCGAGGACGGGTCTGCGCATTGCAAGCAGGACGGGGCGGCTCGTGGACTCAAGCGGCGCGGTCATAGACCCGACCAAGCGTTCCGAGCTGGACGAACTTCTTGATGGGGTTCGGCAGGAGGCGGTGATCCGCAGGTTTGCGGGCGTAGACGCGGACGTCAACACCGCCGACTGGAGCTTAGTAGACTGGCGGGAGTTAAATTGGAACACGCTTGCGTCCGAGGAAAATGCCGAGCGAATCGCGGACGACCTTTGGCCGCTGCCGGATGTGACGGAACCGGAGCCGGATGTATCGCCGGAGCCCGACGTCGGAGAGACCGTCGGAGTTCACGCCGACCCGAATACCGGCCGCCTCGTCGACGCGGACGGGAACCCGGTCGACCCGATGGATGTCCCGACGATCGCGCCGGTGATCGAGTATCTGACGGGAGCAGTTTACGAACAGAACGGCATCGACCTCAGCGGCGTGGATTGGAGCGCCATCGACTGGCGCGGCATAGACATAGAAAACTGGAACCAGGAGGGCCTGCAAAACCTGCTGGGTCAGGTCATGCAGCAGCTGAGCGGAGGCGCATTCCCCGGAGAGCTCGGCGGCGGCGAGCAGGAGCAGCCGCAGGACAATCGGATATTCTTTACCGTCGCCCTGCCCTACAAGGAGTCGCTTATCCAGGCCGAGCTTGAGCGCAAGGGACTTTCGAGGGCGGATATGCGGCAGAGGCTGGAGGTGGCGTTTGAATGAAGAAGTTCTTCTCTAAATACTGGATAGCCGTCCTCTCAGTGCTGATGCTCGCGGTGGGCGCGTACATCGCTTTCTCGCTCTATCGCCCCGCAAGCGAAGCGTATCGTACGACCTCCTCCATGCTCGACGGTCAGATAGCGATGCTTCAGAACGAGATAGCGGAGGAGACCGTCTACGCCGAGGTCCAGGATCTGCTCGAAAGCGAAAAGGCGGCTCTTGACGAGAGCCGCGAGGAGCTTTACAGCCATTTCCCCGCAGAAATGAAAGAGGAGGATCAGATTCTCTACATCATATACCTCGAGGACGTGTTTAAGGACGGAGAGATCCTGCCCTACGTCACCGAAACGGGAGGAACGTTCAGCTTCGGCTCGCCGAGCGGCATCGCCCCGCTCGGCGACGGTTCGACACTCGGCGCGCTCACCCTCACGGTGGGCTATAAGACCACATATCAGGGCTTCAAGGACGTGATAAACCGATTTGCCACCGACACCGAGTACATCACCTCCATCGAGGGATGCACGCTGCAGTACGACCCCGAGACCGACACCGCTCAGGGCACGATGACGCTTCGGCTCTACCTGCTCGACCACGAACAGGAGTATGAACAGCCGGATGTGAGCGGCGGCACGGAGCCCGGCAAGCAGAACATCTTTGACTGAGGAAACGGCTATGGAGAGAAAACACGGCAGTGCAGGCTTCAGCCTGGTGGAAGTGTTGACGGCAATAGCTGTATTGGGGATAGTCGCGGCGGCGCTGGGAGGCTGTCTTGTCATGGCGCACAGGATAAACGCCCGCAGTGAGCAGATAATGCAGGCGCGGTGGGACGTCTCCCGGGCGGTCGAGACTCTGATGGCCGAGGGTATCGACACCACCAAACTCTTGCCTAGCACGGGCGGCACATACAACGGTCTTTCGGGCGATTATAAAGTCACCGTGTCGGCGGAACCGGCGAATGTGCCGACGGGCTCCGGTCTCAACGCCTACGATGTGACGGTGACAAGCACCGTCGCGGAGGACGTGACGGTCACGACCTGCATCCGTGCGGCGGCGGTTTCGGGAGGCTGAGAATGATGAAGGGACGCAAGGGCGGCTATGTGCTCGTATATGTGCTCATAGTCATAGTTATCGTGTCGGCGCTGGGGCTTGCGGTCTGTTCCGCCTCGCTTCGGAACCTGCAGGTCCAGGCGGCGGCGGTGCGGCAGATGAAGGACAAATACACGGCGGAGGGGGAAATCGAGCGCTTCTGCGCGTGGCTTCTCGAGCAAAAGGTCGACCCCACATTTGCGGATGTGGTGACAGGTTATCACGCACCAGTGCCAGGCACGAGCGCGATCGTAGATCCGGCGGGCAGCAGTTCGGTCACGGTCACGGCAACGTCCGGCTCCGTGACGGTGACGGCGAAGCTCAAGGTAGATGTCGTTACTTCCGGCGGTGACATCCTCGGAATAGAGTACGAATCATACACGATCGGCACATCCGGCGCATAGGAAAGGAGGACGGGTTCCCGTGGGAAAGAAGAACGGAGGCTTTACGCTCGTTGAGATGCTTGCGACGATAGTGTGCGCCTCTATCGTCACCCTGACGGCCATGTCCTTTCTGCTGATGTGCATGAGGCTGTGGGCTTCCGCTCAGGAGGACATCGGCCGGCAGGAGACAGAGCGCATAATCCTCACCGCGATGGAAAGCTTCGCCGAGGACGATGCGGTGAAGAATGTGCGGACGGCCGTCGATGGCGACGTCGCCCTGCTCGGCGATAAGACGGCCGGCGGCGCTCCCGTTCTGCTCTACTTCGATGCAAGCGGCAATACCATCTGCACCGGCGGAAGTTATGACTCCGTAGCCGAGACATGCTCCGGCGGCTCCGTGCTGATGGAGGATGTACAAGGCTTTGAGGCGGAGCTGAATGGCGGTCTCCTGACATTTACGCTGAAAATGTCGGAGGATGAGGTCTTCTCGACGAGCGTGTATTGCCGCACCGGCGACGTCGCGAGCACAGCGACGGCAGAGAATATCAAAAATATACTGAATAGTAAAAAGAGCAGTTTCACAACGGGTAGTAACCAAACGGAGATTGATGCCAGATTTGATATGTTGTACGCCCTCCTCGGTCAGATCGGAAGCACAGGCGAGATACGCGGTGCCTCGGCGGGTGATCCACAATATTTCTCTCAGTGGTATCAGAACGGCACATACTCCGGAGGCTGGGACGAAAATACCCCGTGGTGCGCCTGCTTCGTGTCTTGGGGAATAGAGCAGGTAAAGGATAATCTGGACTATACCACGCCGCCAAAGTTTGCGAACGTAAAGGAAGGTATGGAAGGATTCCAAGGCACCGGCGGAAGCAGCGGAAATTACGGAGAATGGATTACAAGAGCCGAAACGATTGACACACCGCCACTAAAAGGCATTATCCCCGGCGACCTGATATTCTTCGACTGGAAGAACGACACTGACCCTGACCACGTGGGAGTCGTGCTGTTCACGGAAAATGGCAGAGTGTACACCATCGAAGGCAACAGCGGCAGTAAGGGACGCGCGGCCGTGCGGAGCTACGACATGGACGACGCTTGTATCTTAGGCTACGGCCGGCTGAAATGGAATACATGACGCCCCCGGAGCGGGGCAGATGGGCGCAAAGTATACGAAGGGAGGATCACAGAAGGTGGATAAGCGTGATATGCAGGAATACCTGCTTCCGGGGACTTATGAACAGCTCGCGGAGCAGGCGCGGGAGATTTTGGACGAAACGGACACCCCGGAACGGATAGTGGACCGGCTGCTTCCCATGATAGCCACAGCGCTGGAGGAAGGCAGAAAGACGCGGCAAAAAGCCGCTCAGGCCGACGGCATCATGCGCGCCAAAACCGCGGGCATACATGTTGGACGCCGTCCCGCGGTTTTGCCGAAGAACTTCCCGGAGGTAATGAAGCTGTACCTGGAAAAGCGCATCTCGGCGGACGCGGCCGCAAGCCTTTGCGGCATAGGCATGTCCACCTTTTATGACCGAGTAAGAAAAGCCAAGGCAGACGAAAAAGCGGCAGACGAGTAGAGTCTTCCGGTGTGCGAAGAGGCGGGCATTATGCCCGCCTCTCGTTGTACCTGTATGTATCTGTAAAGGTTTCGCGCTCTCAGGCTTTCTTGCCCCCGGCCGTCAGGCGGTCGGTGAGCTTGAACACCAGCGGCATGAGCGCCAGAATGAAGAACACAAGGGCGAACTGCTGAATGAACTTGCCCATGTTCCCGCCCACGACGGAGCCGAGCCACGGCGCGGCGTAGTTCTCCACGAGCCCGAAGACCGCAGCACCGAGTATGGCACGCACGATGCGCGTGTTGTTATTCGCGCAGTCGGGCATCTTGATGACGCGGCGATCCAAAAACCAGCCGACAAAGAAGCCGAGCGCCATTCCGGCGTTCTTGTAGGAGTCCGCCGCCATCTTGGCGGGGTCGACGATGAGCGCTCCCGCCGCGTCGTAGTCCGTGGGGTAGGACTTGAGCGCCGCATACAGCACGAGCAGGAGGCTCAATATAACGCCGCCGAGGAGCACCCAGACGTCCCTATTGGGGTGACTATCGAGCATCGCCATTATCTTGTACGCCGCGAAGAGCGTCGCCGCGCCCAGAACGATGGACACCGCCACGTCCTGCGGCGTGTGTACGCCGAGATAGTTGCGCGAAAAGCCTATAAGCACCACGAGCACGACGAGCAGTACCCTTGCGGCCTTCGGCATCTTCTTATCCGCGGCGAGGCCGCCCCAGAGGCTCGTGGCGTTGGCGGAGTGGCCGCTGGGGAAGGAGTAGCCGGTGGCGTCCGCCATGGCCGACGGAACCGGGGTCACCCGCGCGTCCCGTATCCACGGACGGTAGACGCAGGCGGTGATCTTCACGAAGCCGTTCACGAGCCGATTGCCGAAGAAGCCGAGCATCAGCAGTATCCCCTCGCGCTTCTCCAGGCACCAGTAGAGCAGAGCGAGCACGAGCAGGACGGCGGAGGACTCGCCGAGCTTCGTTATGAAGCCGAAGACGCCGTCCATCACACCGCCCGTCTTTTCCCTCAAGTCCTGCAGGAACAAAAGATAGTTTATGTCCATGATATTTCCTCCCTGTTTTTCGCACGGCGGCGGTTTTTACGTCCCCTCCGCGCGCAAGAGACTCCCCGCCGCAGACGCGGCGGGGAAAGTTTTTACATTAAGTCTTTGTGCTTCTTCTGACCGGGGCAGGAGCCGTCGGGGTTTCTGGCGGCGTAGGCGGCGTGCTTATCTGCGTAGGGGCAGCCCCCCGGACCCTCGTAGACGCAGTAGCCGATGCAGTTGTCAACGATAAAGTACCACTCTTCCGCCTTATACTCATCCGATATGCTGTTCCCGCCGGTGACCTCTTCCAAGGTCTTTTCGTCCAGCTTCTTTTCGTTCAGTTTCTTTTCGTCGTTCATTTTTTGTTCCTCCTTGTGATTTGTTGTGTTATCGTATCCTCAGAATGTCGTCATAGCCGGTCTGCTCGAAGATGGAGCGGATTAGCTCGTTTGCGCCGGTGACGATCACATGGCCCGCGCCGAGGCGCTTCGTCATGATGAGCAGGACACGGAGTCCGGCGGAGGAGATGTACTCAAGGTTCGACATATCCACCGTCGCGGCGGCGAGGGCGTTCTCCCCGGCGACCTTTTCAAAGGCGGCGAGGAACTCCGGCGCAGTGAGCGAGTCCACCCGGCCCCGCAGGGTGACGGTGAGGTCAGAGCCGTTCACGGCGGTGTCAATGCCGAATTCGCCGCCCGTCTTCGCCTCGGGCTCGGTCCAGTCGGGGTCAGGGGTCAGCTCCCACGCGTTCAGGCTTTCGTATGCCTTCTTCATGGCCGCCCGCTGTTCATCGTTGAGCTTTCCAAACACCTTCAGCTCGGGCATGTAATCGCTCATGGTGATCTTCTTTGCCTTCAGACCGACCTCTTTCAGCAGAGCCGCGCACTTGGGAATGTCATCCGTATAGCCGTAGCGGATGATCATATCATTGTCACCCACCACTACGTCCGTCTCGGAGGACAGCGTGGTGAAGGCGCTCATAACATCCCGCAGGGCGTCCGCGCCCACGACGGCCATCAGCGTGTTCACCGTGCGGTCGCCCGCCTCAACGTCCGGGGTGAGCCAGCGGCCGCCGAACTCCACAAGCACCCGGCGCACGTTGGCGCAGAGCTGACGCACCTCCGACTGAGTGAGGTAGTCCAGCGTGCTCTGACTTTCGAGGCACACCGGCCCCTCCACGCCGTTCAGAGCGGCGCGCAGAGAGTCGTAGTTTGTGAAGTCCGCCGCCTTGTACTCCGCCGGGGCGGGGCGGTTTTTGCCCGCAAGAAGCTTCTTTGCGAGCGGAGCCATCTCGTCGATGACGATGGGCAGGTCACAGCCTATGTAGTGCTTGTTTTCAAGCTCCGGGATCAGCGCCCGGGGAGTGTAGCCGCAGCCCAGATCGACGATGGTCTTCTCCGGCACGGAGGACATGATCTTGTTCATGATCTCGTAGCCGGCGTCCACGGTGGCCATCATGCCCATACTCAGAGCGTCCCTCTTCTCGCCGCCGAACACGGCGTTGGGGTCGATGTTCAGCTCCCCCGCCATCATGGCCGCGTTCCCGTCCCCGGCCTCCACGAGGTACACCAGCGTCGACTTGGCTCCGTTGAAGGCGGGATTTGTCCTTGCTCTCAGTTCGTCCATTTTGATGCCGTCCTTTCCGATGAGTTTATGATTTTGCGGTAAGTCAAAATCAATTCGGTTTAAGTATCCGAAACTTTGGGGCGGTTGTCAACCGCTTTGTCCCGAATCGACGAAATCACGACTCGAATTGCATGTCGCGCGGCACTTTTCTCTTTCCTCACCGCTAAAAAATTCTATTTTCTGTAAAATATTAGTATTAATTGTCACTCGCGGCGGCGTCCGTATCCAGCCGCTGACGCGACACCAGCTCCGCAAAGAAGCCGTTTTGGGCTATAAGCTCGTCGTAGGTGCCGTCCTCCACGATATGGCCGCCGTCAAGCACGATTATCCGGTCGCAGTGGCGGATGGTGCTGAGCCGGTGGGCTATCACGATGCGGGTGCATTTGAGCTTGTCGAGCGACTCGGACACCACCCGCTGAGTGATGTTGTCGAGCGCAGAGGTCGCCTCATCAAACATGAGTATGCGCGGCTTCGGCGCGATTGCGCGGGCAATCAGCAGTCTCTGGCGCTGACCGCCGGAGATGCCGCCGCTTCCCTCGGAGATGAGGGTGTGCATCCCCATGGGCATGCGCCGGATGTCCTCCGCCACGCCCGCCATCTCCGCCGCTTCCCACGCGTCGTCCATGGTGAGCCACGGCGCGGAGATGGTGATGTTGGAGTAGATGTCGCCCTGAAAGAGCTTGCCGTCCTGCATAACGACGCCCATGCGCCGCCGCAGGCTTTTCAAATCAAGCCCCGCCATGTCCCGCCCGTCGTAATAGACGGCGCCCCTCTGGGGCGTCTCGAAGCCGAGAAGCAGGCGCATGAGCGTCGATTTGCCGCAGCCGGTCTTTCCGACGATTGCCACATACTGGCCGGGGCGTATCTTGAGGCTCAGGTCGTCGAGGACGTTCGGCATATCCTCCGAGTAACGGAAGGAGACGTTGTTGAGCTCGATGCCTCCGGCGAGACGGCCCACCATCTGCTTCTCCTCCGCTATCTCCGGCTCCGCCTCCAAGATGGGCTTTGCCATATTGAGGATGGGGATTATCTGACCCACCATGGCCGCAATTCCGGCAAGGGACATAAACGCGCCGCTTATCATGGCGTAGGCGGAGTTGAAGGCGTAGTATTCCGCCGCAGACACGCCGCTCTTCACCGCCACAGCGTACATCACGAGCGTCCCGGTGAGGGAGATGGCGAGGCTGATAACGCCGTTCACCTTCAAAAACATGGGCGGGTCGTACTGAAGACGCGCGCCCTTGGCGTACTGCTCGCTCCACTTTGCGAACGCCCTTTTCTCCGCGCCGGAGAGCTTCACCTTCTGCACGCCGCTGATGAGGGCGTAGGAGAGTCCGTTCTCCTTGGCGCTCTGCTCCATCTTCTGTTGGGTGACGCTCCGCTGACGCACCGTCGTCAGCACCGAGAACACGAGCGTCACGGCGACGATGATAAGCGCCGGCGCCACAAGCGCCGGGGCGTAGGCGAAGATCTGGGTTATCTGCAGGAGGGAGAAGAGGCTCGTAATTCCCACCGCCGCCACCGAGGAGATGAGCAGAGTAGAAAGCGTCTTGATATTCATGACGCGGCTCGACATCTCGCCGGTGCTGTACTGCCGGAAGAAGTTTGCGGGCAGGGAGAAAAGGCGCATCATCGCCGCGGCCTCCACCGACACGGAGACCTTCGTGTTCATGCGCGTGGTGAGTATCTTCTTCACCGCCCCCAAAAGGAGGGAGCTGACGTTCACGAGCAGCATGAAGCTCACCAGCGCCGCGAGCACCGTCACGCTCCCGCTCGCCGCCACCCGTGAAAACAGGAGGTTGTTAAGCCGGGGCAGGAGCAGTCCCACAAGGCTCACCGCGAGTGCGGACGCGGCAAAGAGTATCCAGTCCGCAACCGAGGTGCTGGAAACTATGTATTTCATCAGACCCGGGATGCCTATCTTCCCCTGCGGGAAGGGCTTATAGAAAGCAATGGCTTCCCTTTCAAAGAGCTCCTCCGTCCGGGCGTTCACCCGGCGGCGCCTGCCCGTGTCCGGGTCGGCGTAGGTGTAGCCCGAAAGCCCCGTGGGGATCATGGCCGCGAGGGCTCCGTCCGACTTCCGTCGGGCGAGCATCGCCCCGACGGCGTCCTTGTACCAGCCCTTCTCCAAGTTCACCGTCCGGCGCATGATGCCGTAGGGACGCAGGAGAAATTCGAGCTGTTCGTTTAAGTCCTTCACCGAGTCGGGCAGTTCCCGACTCTTTGCGTGGTAGTATCGCAGGATCTCGTCCATGGCGCTCTGTGCCTGACGGCTCCCGCCGCCCGGTGCGCCGCGACGGCCCAGTACCGCCCCCGCGATGGATTCAACGCCCTCCTCGAAGGCCTGCTGATCGCGGCGCCGGCGCTCTCTTATCTGTTCGTCAAACCATCCCATTGCGTCACACCTCCTCAGTCGTTGGACACCAGACGGGTGTAGTACCCACCCATGGCGTAAAGCTCGTCATGGGTGCCGCGCTCCACCACCTTGCCGTGGTCCAGGACGATTATCTCGTCGCAGTCCCGGATGGTAGAGAGCCGGTGAGCCACCACGATGCAGGTGACGCCCCTGTCCTTGATGGACTTCACTACCTCGTATTCCGTCTTGGCGTCCAGAGCGGACGTGGCTTCGTCAAGTATGATGATGGTGGGGTCCTGCGCGAGGACGCGCGCTATCTCCATGCGCTGGCGCTGGCCGCCGGAGAAGTCCCGGCCGCCCTCGACGAGCTTGTGGTCGTAGCCGCCCTCGCGCTTTATGATGTCGCTGTGTATGCCTGCGTCCCGAGCCGCGAGGATCATCTCAAAGTCCTCTATGGACTTGTCCCACATCTTTATGTTCTCGGCGATGGTGTCCTCGAAGAGGATGACGTCCTGATCAACGACGGCGAGCGACCCGGTAAACACGCTCCGGTCGATCTCGCGTATCGGCTTGCCGTCGAAGAGTATCTCTCCGCTCCACGGTCGGTAAAGGCCCGAGATGAGCTTGCTGAGCGTCGATTTTCCGCAGCCGGAGCCGCCGACGAAGGCCACACGGCTTCCCGGCTTCAGGCTAAGATTGAAGTCCTCAATGAGCGGCTCGGCTAGCTTGGATTAGCCGAAGGTGACGTGCTTCATCTCCAAGGCTCCCGTGAGCTTGTCGCAGTTTTCCTGCTCCTCCGACTCGGTCATGTTGCTGTCCTCGGGGTACTCCATCACGTCCTCCACGCGTTCCATCTCGGTGCGCATTTCCTGAATGGTCTGCCCGGCGTCGATGAGCGTCGTCGCCGGGGCGGTGAAGCTCATGAGAAAGCCCTGAAACGCCATGACCATACCGATGGTGAACTCACCCTGCATGACAAACAGCACGCCGAGGAACAGGAAGACAGCGTCCCTGATGACGCTCACGACGGACGGAATGAGTCCGAGGTACGCGTCCGTCTTTGCATATCGCATCTGCTGGGTGTTGACGCTTGCCTGATACCCCGCCCAGCGCTCAAAATAGCCGTTCTCCGCTCCGGCGGCCTTGATGGTCTCTATCATCTCGATGGCCGCCATGGTGGAAGACGTCAGCTTGCCGGAGTCGCGCATCTGCACGCGGGTGATGTTCACCCGCTTCTTTGAGATATACCGGCTCACCACCAGAGTGATGAGTACGGACGAGAGACCCACTATGGTGAGTATCCACGAATACCGCAGCATGACCACCAGATAGAACACCATCATGATGGCGTTCAGCACCAGCGGACCCTGAGTGTTCACCAGCTCCTGAGCGATGGAGGCGTTGGTGGACTGCCGCTGACGTATGTCGCCCGCCATGCGTTGGGAGAAGAACTCCATCGGCATGTGCAGTACCTTCCAAAGGAAAGTGGCCGAGCCCACCGCGGCAAGCTTTCCCGTGATGCGAAGCGACCATATCGCCTGCACCCATGCCACTACAAGCTGAAGTATGCTCACACCCGCCAGCACCAGAATGAACGGCCACAGCCACTCCGGGTTCTCGCCCGTCAGGAGCCGATCCATGAAGATGCGGGAGAAGGCGGGGTTTATCACGCCGAAGAGGGAGCTTATCAGCGTCGTCAGCATCACGAACACGAGCGCTGCGCCCGCTCCGGTGAGGCGCTTTTTCGCGTAGCCCACCATGCTCTTGGGACTGCCGCCGGGTCGGAAATCCTCCCCCGGCTCGAACGTCAGACAGATACCGGTGAAGGATTCGTCGAAGTTCTCCATGCTCACCGGGACGATGCCCCGAGCAGGGTCGTTCAGTATGGCCTTGCCGCCCTTGAAGCCGTCGAGCACCACGAAGTGATTGAAGTTCCAGTGGATGATGCAGGGGAAGCTTCCGTTCTCCCGCAGATCCTCCGGCTCCAGACGGTACGCGTTTGCCGTGAGGCCGTAGCTTCTCGCGGCTTTCAGCACGTTCTTTGCGTTGGAGCCGTCCCGGCTCACGCCGCAGTCCGCGCGCACCTGCTCGAGCGGCACCCACTTGTTATAGAATGCCAGCACCATGGCAAGGGAGGCCGCGCCGCACTCCAGCGTCTCCATCTGCATGACGACCGGCACCTTCGCCACGCCCTTTGTGACGGGCTTTTTTATCTCCTGTTTTCTCATACGCGCCTCAGTTCAGCAGAAACGAGATTGGCGCCACGCTGTCCACCACTATCCGCGCCTCGTAGATGCCTTCGGAAAGAACCGCGTCAAGCTCGGCGGGGTACACCCACCCGTCCGCCTCCATGCCGCCCACGTGCAGGGCGTAGGCGTCGAGACTTCCGTCCGCCGGAACCGGCTTCGCCGCCACCCCGGAAAGGGTATAGTCCTTCCCCGCGATGTGCACGGTCTGACCCGCGCGGACGGCGTCCATGTCGTCCTCGGCTATGTAACACACGGGGCCGCCGTCCGGCCCGGCCACCGCCACGGCCGTCACCGTAGTCTCCAAGCGGCCGAGCGCCGACCAGATGATGAGCCCCGCAAGGAGCGCTATAACCGCCGCCAGTACCAACCACACGCCGGGACTTGTCACCCGGATATAGTCGTTCATCTGCTCCGGGCTGGACACCTTGTCCAGCGTCTTCCGACGAAACAGTCCGTTGTCCATAGTCGTTTCCTCCGCTGTGATCATTCTTTTCCCGACGTGTCCTGCAAACGCTTTTCCACCGTCAGGATATTTTGGCCGTCCCTGTACTCGTAGCGCACGTCGTCCATGCTCTTTTTCACCATGTAGACGCCGAGTCCCCCGATGGGCCGCTCCTCCGCGGGCAATGTCACGTCCGGGTCGGGCTTTGCAAGCGGGTCGTAGGGCTTTCCTCGGTCGATGAAGGTGATGCGCACGGTCTTTGGCTCCCTCTCCGTTTCCACCCGAACGGTCACCGGGCCGGATGGGTCGTAAGCGTACCGGGCGATGTTGCCGAACAGCTCGTCGATGGCGACGTCTATCTGCGTCTTGGCCTTCGCGGGGCAGTCGAGCGCTTCCAGCTTGCCGTCAACAAAGGCCGTCACGACGGGGATGTTCTCCGTCTCCGCCTCCACGGTGAGCTCGCTTTGGTCGGATGCGCGCATTCTTTCACTGAACTCCAAGCACAGCATCGTGATGTCGTCGAATTGCGGCGCTCCGCCCACGAAGGCGTCGATATCCGCCTTCACCTTCAGGAGAAGCTCGTCAGGCGCTGCGGCGGCGTTGCGGTTCAGCACCGCCTCAAGCCGCTCCATGCCGTACAGCTCGCTCCGGCTGTTTGTGGCCTCGGTGACGCCGTCCGTGTACTGGAACAGCTTGTCGCCGGGTTCAAGCTGCAAGGAGCCCATGCGGTAGCGCGTTCCCTCCATGCCCGCAAGCACGAAGCCCGCGCGTATCTTATAGGGGGCGTAGCCCTCGCCCTTTCTGCAAATGAACGGCGTCTCATGGCCGGCGTTGCCGAAGTCGAACCGGCCTGTCTCAAGGTCCAGCACTCCCTCGAAGGCGGTGATGAACATCTCCTCGGCGTTTCCTTCGCACAGGAGGCGGTTCACCTCCATGAACACCTCGCCCAGGTCTCTGTTCGGGGTGGTGTGGTCCTTGATGAGCGTCTTGCCGATGACCATGAACAGCGCCGCCGGAACGCCCTTGCCGGACACGTCCGCCACCACGACGGCGAGGTGCGTGTCGTCCACCATGAAGAAGTCGTAGAAGTCGCCGCCTACCTCCTTGGCGGGCGTCATTGATGCGTAGACGTCGAATTCCCGCCGGTTCGGAAAGGCGGGGAAGATACAGGGCAGCATGGACGCCTGAATGTGTGTGGCGATGTCCAGCTCCGCGCCGATGCGCTCCTTCTCCGCCGTCACGGCGGTCAAATCCTTTATGTACCTGTCAAGCGACCCCGCCATGCCGTTGAAAGCCGCCGCCAAGTCGCCTATCTCGTCGTTGCGCCGCACGGCGGCCTGATGAGCAAGGTCGCCGCCGCTTATGTGCTCCACGTCGGAGCGCAACTCCAGAAGCGGCCCCGTGAGCTTCCGGGAAAATCCTCCGCTCAGGGCGACTACCGCTCCGATTATCACCACGAATACCGCAAGCGAAATGAGCCCCGTCCGCGCGATATTGCTGTCGATGGTTCCGGCGGTAGACTCCGTCCGCTCGGTTATGTCCGTGCGGATGTTCTCCGCCGGCGCGGTTATCATATCCGCCGGCATGTGGACGGCAAGCGTCCAGTTCGACGCGTCGATGGGCGCGTAGGCATAGTAGAGACCTTCGGAGGTGGGCGTGACGCCCGCCTCGCCGCTCATGATGCTCTCCGCCGCCTCCTTTGCAAGGCAGTCCGGGTCGCGGACGTTTTCAAACGTCCCGTCGTACTCCATCTGCGGGGAGACGATGATGTTCCCCGTTCCGTCCACCAGGAAGCCGTAGGAGCCCTCGCCGAAGTCGATGTCGAGCACCTTCTCCACAAGATCCTCCACCATCATGTCCATGCACACCACGCCGGCGAAGCGGCCGTCCGCGTCGTGGATCGGCGCGGCGCAGGTGAGCATGAGCCCGCGGCCGAAGGTGTCCATATAGGGCACCGTGAAGATAACGTCCCCGGTGTCCCTCGCGGCCTGATACCATGCGGACTGCTCATAGTCAAAGTAATCCGGCGTCAGGTCGGAGCGCTCGTCGTAGTTTATCATGAACCCGCTCTCGGTGCAGAGATAGATGGACGCGATGTTCTCCGTGTCGCCGGTCATCACCGGCTGCCATATGTGGACAAGATTCGCAAGGAGGCCTATCTCCTCCTGCACGGCGGTCTTGTCTGTACTCTTGTCCCGCCACACGAGCTGCATAGTAAAGGTATACTGACTCGCCGCGTCCGGGGGCAGGACCTCCTTCGGCACGTATGCCTCCGGCTCCTCATAGAGCCGCCCGGCGTAGAAGGCGAAGTCCCGCACGTCGGCGGCGTAGCGCTCCAGCTTCTCGTCCACAACAGCGGCCTCGCTCCGCACGCCCTGATAGAGGTTCTGCTCCATCTGGGAAAGCAGAGCCTCGCCGCCGGCGGAGGCCGCGCTCTCGCCCAAGTCCTGGCTGTCCCGCTGGACCGTGTCCCGCAGAGCGAAGAGGCTCCCCGCCCACAGCACGCCCGTGACTACCAGCGCCGCCACGCACAGCAGAAGTACCATCCGCTGTACCTGACGGCGGATTGGCGTGCGCTTCATATCGTTTTGCTTCTCACCCGTCATGTCACTCTATAGTCAGGATGTCCGCGAAGCCGGTGACCTCGAAGATCTCCATTATCGTCTCGTTAACATTTTTGATGACCATGGAGTCCTGCCGGTTCATGACCTTCTGGGCGCTGAGGAGCACCCTCAGTCCCGCGGAGGAGATATACTCCAGCTCGCCGAAATCCAGCGTCAGCTCGGTGACGCCGTTTATGCTCTGCTTCAGTTCCGCCTCAAGCAGGGGCGCGGTGGTGGTGTCCAGCCGTCCCTCGAGCGCGAGGTCGAGATGTGTCCCGTTCAGGTTCTTGGTGATGGTCATTGTTGTTCCTCCTTGTATCGTCCGCCATGCTTTCTGCGCGGCGGATCCTCTTGATTTATTGCAAAAAATGTGATAAAGTAATGTTTGTTCCCGTAAGACAGTGGGGGTGACCTGCATGTACGAAATCATTATATGTGATGACGACAGCGCCTTTGCCTCGGCGCTTTC
This sequence comes from uncultured Clostridia bacterium, assembly GCA_947585215.1. Classification (GTDB taxonomy): domain Bacteria; phylum Bacillota; class Clostridia; order Oscillospirales; family JAAYOS01; genus CANRIN01. The sequence continues at coordinate 26,942 of CANPWY010000002.1, read as the reverse complement.
GTCCACCCTGTCCCGCTTCTTCGGAGAGCGGGACGCGGACTGCAATATCACCTGCTATCCCGACCCGTCCCTGACGCTTTCCGCGCTGGACCGGGGCGATCCGTGCGACCTTCTGTTCCTCGATATTCTCTTCGGCGAGGAGAAGGGCATCCGCTTCGGCAAGCTCCTCCGCGAGCGGAACCTCGATCTCGACTTGGTACTCATGTCCTCGAGCGAGAGATACGCCGTGGACGGCTATGACGTCCGTCCCCTGCACTATCTGCTAAAGCCGCTGCGTCCGGAGCAGCTTGAGAGCGTGCTCTGTCAGTTCCTCGAGCGGCACGCGCCGCAGATGCTGTCTCTCACGACGCCCTTGGGCGACGTGCGCCTGCCCGTCGCGGACGCGCTCTACTTCGAGGTTTACAACCATGTCGTGGAGCTCCACCGCCTGGACGGCAGCGAGAGCTCGTGGCGGGGCACGCTTCAGGAGCTTGAGCGCGAGCTTCCCGCGGGTAGGTTTGTGCGCGTACACCGCAGCTATCTCGTCAACCTCGAGCACATCGCCGTGCTGAGCCGCGACCGTCTGCGCCTGACCTCCGGGGACGTCATTCCGCTCGGCCGCTCCGACTACTCCGGCATACAGATGGCTCTCGCCGCCTTCGACCGGCGGCGTCCGCCGGTCTGAGCGTCAAAACTTCTCGAGGCAGAAGTCGCTTGTAACCGAAAATCTCTTCGGCGCCCGCTCTATGAGCAGGGCGCTGTTGTATTTTTCAGCCACGGCGCGCATGGCCGTGAGGCCGTAGCCGTGACCCTCCCGCTCCCGCGGCTCCTCGCCCTCGGGACGGCTGTTGACGCACTGTATGCAGAGGAAGTTCCCCCGCAGGTGCATATCGACCCATATATACCTATCCTGCTCCGGGTTCATACGCTCGCATGCCTCCAGAGCGTTTTGGAGCATGTTGCTGAGGAAGACGCTCAAGTCCTCGTCGGCGATGTTCAGCGTCTCGGGCAGGTCCAAGTGCTGCTCCACACGGATGCCCTGCGCCGCCGCACGGTCGAGAAAGCTCCCGGCTATCATGTCCACGAGAATGTTCCGGCAGTACCGCCCTGTGGGCACCTGCGCCAGGTCCTCGGCGACGGCGCCGACGTACCGCCGGGCGCGCTCCGTATCTCCGTCGGCAAGGATAGCCTCGAGCGCGAGCATGTGGTGGCGCATCTCGTGGTGCAGGGCGCGGGTGTCGTCCTCCGACGCGAGCAATCTCTCGTAGCCCGCCACGGTCTGACGTTCCCGCTCGCGGAGCACGTCCATCGTGCGGTGGGTCGCAAGCGTCCTGCGGACGGCCTCGGACACGACGACGATAACGGTCATCCACGATATGACACCGGTGAGCAGACTCACCACCGGCCAGCAGTTGCCGACGCTCAGTCCGTTCCACAGCTCGTCGCGGAAGTAGCCGACGAAGTCGCCGTCCCACGAGCGGATGCGGTTCAGCATGTATCCCGCCGTGAGTACGGCGGCGATTATTCCGTAGACGAGGAGGCGCTTCTTCTCCTGCTCCGTGCGTCCCTTGCGGCGGAGACCGTCGGCGGCGAGCGCCGCCGTCACGACGAGGAGCACCGCAAGCGTCTCCGGCCCGACGAGCACCGCAATTCCCTCCGGCTGTCTCAGCTCCCACACGCTCTCAAACACCGCCCACGCCGTGACGGCGGCGCACAGCGGCCACTTCCACCGGCTCCGCATACGGAGCACGAGGTAGAGATAGAGCGGCGCCATGTACACCGCGCTCAGGAACCGCAGATCCAGCCGCGCGGTGAGCACGCTGTAATATCCGGCGATAGAGCCGTAGGCCTCCTTCAGGAACAGGAGCAGGAAGTAGAGGCAGAGCAGGAGCGTCCTGCCGTCCCCGGTGCCGTTGTACACCTCCACGAGGAACACGCCCGCCATCAGCAGCGCGAGCAGCGCATAGAGGGTCATAACGGCGTTGTAGCGCACCGAGAGGACTATGGTGGAGGCCGCGAGCATCGCGTCCGCCTCGCCGATGTACGGATATTCCGGCGTGCCGATGTATCCCTCGCGGAAGTAGGTCGTGACGGTGAGGGTCATGCCGACGTAGTCCTCAGGGAGGGTCATGCGCGTGGAGCGCACGTTCTCCTCGCCGCCCTGCCGCCAGATGCGCTCCCACTCCGTCTCGTCGGGGTGAACGAAGCCGTTCTCGTCCCGCGCGAGCGACGGGAAGTCGGTGTAGAGCAGGATACCGTCAAGAGATACCTCGACGCCGTCCCGAAAGCTCATCCAGGTGAGCTCCGCCGTCGGAATGTCCTCGGTCATGACGCGGGTTATCCGAACGGCGCGTGTGTCCTCCGGCAGCTGGATGTAGTACCAGTTCAGGAACACCGGGTCGTAGGGACGCACACCCTCGTCGGTGAGGAGCTCATAGCTCCAGCCGAAGCGCTCCGTTTCCTTGTCGCCGAGCGCCATGTCGTTCTTGTCGGTCATACTGAGCAGGGAGAACACGACGAGTATCAGCGCCGCCACGGCAAGAATGACCGCCGCGCCGAGCAGATACCGCCGCCTGGTATTTCTTTTCATACCTTTCCCTCTCTTTCCGACCGTTTCGCGTCACGCGGGGACGCTTTTTCTCTCTACGCCGCGCCGTTTCTCTCTCTGCGGCTCTGCCGGCTCAGCACTTGTCGATAAAGGCCATGCACTTGAGGGGCTTGCCCGCCTCCCACTGCGCGCGCACACGCCTTATTTCCGCGGCGCAGGTGTCTTTGTACGGCACGGCGCATTGGTGGCAATGGGTGACGGCGAACGCCTCCCAGACGGCGTCGAAGCTGTCCGAGGCGGCGTCTGCGCCGCCGTTCACGTTTTCCAGCTCCCTCTCGTCTATCTTCTTTTTCTCGCTCATAACTTTTCCTCCTTCTCAGCACGGTTCGAGGAAGGCCGGGCAGCGAATGGGCATGCCCGCTGCCCAGTCCTCGGCGGCCGAGATCTTTCCGCCTTCGCACATCAAATCGGTCATTTCGCCCGTATATGCCTCTACATGATGTGCCTTATTTTGGTGGTAGCATCTGCCGCAGTGCTCGGCGGCGTAGGCCGCCCACGCGGCCTCGAAGCCCTCCGCTCCGGCCGCGCCGCCGGATACGTTTTCAAGCTCCTTCTCGTTGAGCTTCTTTTCGTCGTTCACGGTTGATCCTCCTTGTCTTTCTGATTATCGAGCACCCGATTTAATTTGTCCCATGCATCTTGTGCCAAGTCATTGCTTGACCTCCTCGTTCCCCCGGTGACGGCCTCAACGGAGGCGTCGTCGAGCGCGGCGTCCTGCGGCTTGGGGGAGGCGCCATGGCGGAGTTTTTTATCCTCGTTCACGGTTGATCCTCCTTGCCTTTCTGATTATCGAGCATCTGCTCGATTTTGTCCAACGCCTTTTCTGCACGGGCCTTGCTTGTCATCTTCACTCCCCCGGTGACGGCCTCAACGGCGTTGTCATCGAGCGCGGCGTCCTGCGGCTTGGGGGAGGCGCCATGGCGGAGCTTTTTATCCTCGTTCATGACTATTCCTCCACGAGTGTTGATCCGACGAGACGCAACACACGTTTGCACTTGGGGCACTGCATCCGCTCGACCATTTGGCCGTTGACGACGCTGTCTGCGAAAGTCGCGCCGCAGACGGGGCATGTGCGCGTTATTTCCGTCACGTCAACTTGCGGCCCTTTGAATGTTACTCCTCCGGAGACGCTCTCGAGAGCGTCCTCCTGCTCAGGAGGTACGCACCCCCCCGCTGGAATTTATTGGTATCTATCATATTTGCTATTCCTCCACAAGTTGTGATCCGTTGAGATGAAATTGGTGTCCGCACTCGGGGCACTGCAGCCGCCGGCCGTCGGCGAAGCTGCTTTTGACCGTGCGCCCACAGGCGGGACATGTGAACGTTAATTTATTCTGTTCTAAGTCATAGTTCGTCCTTTCGAACTTGCCTCCGGCGACGCTCTCGAGAGCGTCCTCCTGCTCGGGAGGTACCTCGCCCCGCCGGAATTTATTGGTATCAGTCATATTCGTTATTCCTCCACAAGTGTTGATCCGTTGAGATGAAACCGGCGTCCGCAGCCGTTGCACTTCAGCTGCGAGTGGTTGAGGTGGTTGTCCTTGACGGTAGCCCCGCAAACAGGGCATCTGTACATTGACACGTCCGGGGATTCATAGTTTGGCCTTGAGAAGTTCGTTCCCCCGGCGACGTTCTCAAGGGAATCCTCCTGCTCGGGAGGAACCTCCCCCTGACGGAATTTATCGGTATCAAACATATCGTTATCCCTCCATAAGCATAAGCCCGGACGAGCCGCGGCGGAGCCAATGTCCGCACCCGGGGCACTGCACCTTCAAGCCGCTGAAATCGTCCCCTTTGATGGTCTCCCCGCAGGCGGGGCATATGAATACCCGTATATTTCGGTCAAATACCGGCGGCGTGTACTCCCCTCCTGAGACCGAGCCCAGAGCTTTTTCGTCGAGCTTCTTTTCTTCGTCCACGGTCACATTGCCTCCTTTTTCGGGCAGATCCCGTCCCTGCCCAACTCCTTAAATGCATAAACGCTGCTTCCGTAGGGGCAGCCGCGCCCGGGCAGGTTGTTGCTGCAAGATATGCAATTATTTCCTGTAAAGCGGTCAAGTCCGGGAGAAATTTCCACAAATGCTCCCCCGGACACATCTTTCAGCGTCTCATCGGGCAGTTTCTTTTTGTCTGTCACGGCTGTATCTCCTCCTTGTTCGGGCAGGTCGCGTAGCCGCCCACCGTCTGAATTACCTGAGAGGCGCCTCCATAGGGACAGTCCAGCTGGTGAAGGCAATGCGCACAATTCTGGTTCTGGAAATTTCTAACCCCCCCTAAAGAAAAGTCCCGAAATTTTCCCCCGGACACTTCTTCGAGAGTCTCGTCAGTCAGCTTCTTTTCGTCTGTCATGTCCTCGCCTCCTTTTCCGGGCAGATCCCGTCCTCGCCTAACGCCTGAAGCGCCTCCATGCCATCTCCATAGGGGCAGTCTCGCTCTACCTTGCGGCTGCAATGCATGCAATTATTTCTTGCAAACTTCTCAAACTCCCTGCGTACTGCCGGAGTCATTCCCCCGGACACTTCTTCGAGCGCCTCGTCGGACAGGGTCTTTTCCTCGTCCACGGTCACATTGCCTCCTTTTTCGGGCAGATCCCGTCCTTGCCCAACTCCTGAAATGCATAAACTTTGCCTCCATAGGGGCAGCCGTGCATGAGCTGATCGAAGCTGCAAGACGCGCAATTATTTCCTACAAAGTATTCAAGTTCCCGATAATTGATCGCATATGTTCCCCCGGACACGTCTTTCAGTGTCTCATCGGAGAGGGTCTTTTTCTCATCCATCGCTCTTTCCTCCTTACTAGTCTTCGCGAGATGGGCAGATGCTTTCGCCGTAGTGCTGATTGATTATTGCCATTATGTAGCCGCGCTCGGGGCAGTCCATGTTGCGGCAGCGGTTGCAGTTGCTCGCTATAAACCTATCGGCGAAATCGTACTCGTCATCGGAATCGTATCCGCCGGTGACTCCCTCAAGGGTCTTTTCGTCCACGGTCTTCTCTTCTGGCTTCTTTTCGTTAAACATGGTATGTTCCTCCTTACTTGCTTTCGCGAAGGGGGCAGATGCCTTCGCCGAAGTGATTGAGTGCTTCCTTCGTATCGGTGCGAGCGAGGCAGTCCTGTCTTGAGCAGGAGTTGCAGTTGACGGTCCTAAACGTCTCGAGGAAAGCGAACTGCGCCGCGGGATCGGGCCCGGTGGGGATATTGGGGTTGGGCTCGATAACGTCGGGATTGTACCCGCCGGTGACTCCCTCGAGAGTCTTTTCGTCCAGGGTCTTCTCGTCGGGCTTCTTTTCGTTCAGCATGGTATGTTCCTCCTTAATTATAGTCGTAAATCAGCCTCGGGTAAAGTAAGCGCATGCGCGCCTGCCTTCCATCGTATCCAGAACGGTGAATATGTTGTCGATGAACGGACATTTTCCGGCCTGATTGGCGCAATAAGTGCAGGCGTCCTTAAATGCGCCCTCCTCACCGCCGGTGACGTTCTCCAGAGTTTCTTCGGACAGGGCGGTGTCTTTTAAATCAGGCGTTGCCCCCCCCCGCTGGAATTTTTTGGTTTCGCTCATTGGTATGTTCCTCCTTGTTTTATTCGCGGCTTCCCGCGTTGATTACGTTCTTCCGACCGCCGGCGGCGGGGGCTTTTCTCCGCCGCCGCCGGATATTATTATACGGTTACAGTATCCGAAAATTTGGGGCGGTTGTCAACCGCTTTGTCCCGAATCAACGAAATCACGACTCGAATTGCATGTCGAATGCAATTCGAGTCGCATTTTCGGCGATTCGCGCCGCCGATATTGACAAACCTCCCGCGCCGTTATACCCTCTGAGAGGAGCCGACGGTTCCCGCCGCTCGCGGCGTCACCGAAAAATACGAGAGGAGAACAAGTGCTATGAAAGCGCTGTTCGTAAACGCATGTGTGAGGGAAAATTCCAGAACGAAGTTGCTCTGCGACGCATACATCCGAAAATACTGGCAGGACGCGGACGTGAAGGAGCGGGAGGTCGCGGCGGAGCCGCTGCTGCCGCTCGACAGGGAAGGTCTGCAAAAGAGGGACGAGGACATCGCCGCCGGAAATCTCTCTGGGGAGGATTACTCATACGCCCGGGAATTTGCCGAGGCCGACGAGATTCTCATCGGCGCGCCGTATTGGGACTGCTCCGTTCCCGCTCTGCTGAAAATTTATCTCGAACGGATATGCGTGAACGGCATCATGTTCCGCTACGGCGAGGGCGGCCGCACCGTCAAGACCTGCGCGTGCAGAAAGCTCACATATATCACGACCTCCGGCGGATATGTTCCGGACGGCAGCTCGCTCGAGCTGTATGTGGGTGAGCTGTGCGAGCTGTTCTCCATCCCCGAGGTTCGTTTCATCAAGGCTGACGGGCTGTATATTTGGGGAAACGACGCGGAGAAGATCGTCCGCGAGACGGCGGAGAGGATATAGCGCGGGGAGAGGTGGAAATCCTCGTCAAAATCTTTGTTCGCGGCGAATCGCGCTCGCTTTGCTCGCTTACCACTTCGCCGCGAGAAGTTCACTTGAAATTGCGCCTGCGCAATTTCAAGTGAAGCTGTCGGACAAGGCGCAGCCTTGCCGACAGCAAGCACTCCGCTACGCGCCGAGTTTTCCGCCTACGGCGGAAAATCGACGCACGCTCCGCGAAAGGTGTAAATTTCGCCCTACGGTTCGTACAATGTATGGACGTCGGCGTGAAGTGCCGAGGTCTGATGCGCCCAGTAGAAAGTTTCGACGCGTAGCAAGTCGAAGGGCGCATGCACGCCGCCGAAATTTACGGATTGGACTTCATTTCGCCGCTTGCGCGGCGAAACTCTGCGAGGCGTTTGACAATTTATATCATATTGCTCCGCGATATGATATAATAGGAATAAACACAATGAAGGCGAAGCGAACGGCGGACGCCGCTCGCAAGGAGGATGACACTATGAAACGGAAACTTTCTCTTCTGCTCACGCTGGCGCTCACGCTCTGCCTCGCGCCGGCCGGATGCGCGCCCGCGTCCGTCGGGCAGTCCGCAGAGCCCGCAAAGACGCCGGAACCTTCCCCGACCGCCACGGTCGAACCCTCGGAGGAGCCCGCGCCGACCGCGCTTCCCGCGCCCACGGAGGGCGAGCTGTTCGTGGAGGCCGTTCCCGGCCTGACGGACGGGTTCATCCGCGGCGCGGACGTGTCAAGCGTGCTTGCGGAGGAGGCCGCCGGAGTGAAATACTACGGCTTTGACGGACGGGAGCAGGACATCTTCCTCACGCTCGCGGAGGCCGGGGTGAACTGGATACGCGTCCGCGTCTGGAACGACCCGTATGACGGGCAGGGTCACTGCTACGGCGGCGGCAACAACGACGCCGAGGCCGCCGCAAAAATCGGCGGACGCGCCGCCGACGCGGGTCTGCGTCTGCTCGTGGACTTCCACTACTCCGACTTCTGGTCCGACCCCGCGAAATACTCCGCGCCGAAGGCGTGGGCGGGCATGACGCTTGAGGAGAAGTGCGCCGCCATCGCCGACTACACAAAGGAGAGCCTTGACGCCATCGCCGCCGGCGGAGCCGACATCGGCATGGTACAGATAGGCAACGAGATAAACAACGGCATGTGCGGCGAGACTGATCAGGACGATATAATTACCATGCTCAAGGCCGCCTCCGCCGCCGTCCGCGAGTGGGCGGGGGCGAGGGAGGTCAAGGTCGCCGTCCACCTGACAAACGTGGACGACGCCGAGGGCTTTCTCTCCCGCATAGGCCGGATGTACGACGCCGGTCTGGATTTTGACGTTGTGGGCGCTTCCTACTATCCATTCTGGCACGAGGGAAGCGCCGGTACGCGCGGACTCGCGGACGTGCTCACGCGTGTGGCGGAGGACTACGGCAAGGAGGTCATGGTGGCCGAGGTCTCCTACCCCTACACCTCCGAGGACGGCGACGGCAGCGGCAACTCCTACAGCGCCGCGGCCTCCGGTTACGGCGTCTCCGTCCAGAGTCAGGCCAACGCTGTGCGTGACGTCGCCGCGGCGGTGGCGTCCGTCGGCGACGCCGGTCTCGGCATATTCTACTGGGAGCCCGCGTGGATACCCGTTAGGGTCTACGACCCCGCCGCTCCAGACGCCGCCGGGGTTCTCGCCGAGAACCGGAGCATCTGGGAGGAGCTCGGCGCAGGCTGGGCGACAAGTTATTCCGGCGGTTACGACTCAGACGCCGCCCAAAACTACGGCGGCTCGAGCTGGGACAATCAGGCTCTGTTCGACTGGACGGGTCACCCGCTGCCCTCGCTGAAGGTGTTCGGTCTGCTCGCCACCGGCGCATCCGCGCCGCTCGCTCCCGACTATTGGGAGGCGGTAGAGGTAACGGTCATGTCCGGCTCCGCGCTGGAGCTGCCCGACGCCGTCCCCGTCGTGATGAACGACCGCTCCGAGCAGCCCATCTCCGTCACATGGGACGCCGACGCGGCGGCCGCCGTAGACACCGCCGTGCTCGGCGAGTACACCGTGGAGGGCACGCTGGAGAGCGGCGGCGCCGTCACCGCGCATGTGACGGTGACGAACACCAACCTTGTGTCAAATGAGAGCTTTGAGGAGGGGTTTGCCGGTTGGACCGTCACCGGCGACAGCGCCTCCTCGGTGGATATTCAGCAGAAGGAGTCCGACGCACACTCCGGCGCGGCGGCGCTCCACTTCTGGGCGACCTCCGAGCAGAGCTTCGAGGTCGCGCAGATAGTCACCGGCCTCGAGGACGGCTCCTACACGCTCACCTGCTTCCTTCAGGGCGGCGACTGCGGCGACAACGCCCGGTTCCTCCTGTTTGCAGAGCAGAACGGGGAGCGCGTCACCGCCTCCGCCAGCGTGGACGGCTGGGCCAACTGGCAGTCTCCGACGATTCGGCACATACAGGTCACCGGCGGCACGCTCGTCATAGGCATCAGCGTACAGGCCGCCGCCAACGGCTGGGGCACCGTCGACGACTTCACGCTCGTGAAGGAGTAGTCGCCGGTCTCCGGATAATGTTTCCGGCGGCTGATTTCGCCAGTGATAATTCAACAGGAACAACAAGAAGCCCCCGGCTCATTTGAGCCGGGGGTCTCGTCTGTTACGCTTGTTTTGCTCTTACACCAGCAGGTTCTCGGAGCTCTCGGGGTCGAAGAAGTGCATGACCTTACCCTCGAAGGTGACGGCGAGCTCGTGCCCCGCCACCATGGCGGTCCGCTCCTCCTTGGAGAGGTCCACAGTGGGGACGCGGACTATCAGCCGGGTATCGTCCTCGGTGGAGACGTGGAGATGTATCTCGGAGCCCATCATTTCGTTGACGAGCAGCTTGGTCTTGATGGCGGGCTCGCCCGCCTCAGCAAGGCGGATGTGCTCTGGCCGCACGCCCAGGACGATGTCCTTGGTCTGGACGTTCTTTGCCGCGAGCATCTCGGCCTTCTCGCCCTCCACGGGGAGCTTCACGCCGAAGGGGGTGACGTAGTACTTGCCGCCCTCATTTATGAGTTTGGTGTTGATGAAGTTCATCTGCGGAGCGCCGATGAAGCCCGCAACGAACAGGTTCTTCGGCATCTCGAACACCTCGGTGGGGGTGCCGACCTGCATGATGTAGCCGTCCTTCATGATGACGATACGGTCGCCCAGGGTCATGGCCTCGGTCTGGTCGTGGGTGACGTAGATGAAGGTGGTGTCCAGCTTCTCGCGGAGGAGAATGATCTCGGCGCGCATCTGGTTGCGGAGCTTGGCGTCCAGATTGGAGAGGGGTTCGTCCATCAGGAACACCTTGGAGTCCCGCACCATGGCGCGGCCAATCGCCACGCGCTGACGCTGACCGCCGGACAGAGCCCTCGGCTTGCGCATCAGGTACTCGGTGATGCCGAGTATCTCGGCCGCCTTGGTGACCTTGTCGTAGACGACATCCTCCGGCACCTTGCTCAGGCGCAGGGAGAACGCGATGTTGTCATAGACGCTCATGTGCGGATAGAGCGCGTAGTTCTGGAAGACCATGGCGATACCGCGGTCCTTAGGCTGGAGGTCGTTGACGACCTCGCCGTCGATTTCGATGGTGCCCTCGGAGATGTCCTCCAGGCCGGCTATCATGCGCAGGGTAGTGGACTTGCCGCATCCGGAAGGGCCGACGAAGACCACGAATTCCTTGTCATGGATGTCCAAATCGAAGTCATGGACGGCCACGACCTTGTTGTCATATATCTTTTTGACTCCGGTGAGTTTAACGCTTGCCATTTGTCCTGTTCTCCTTTCAAATCAGCCTTTGACGGCGCCGCCGGTAACACCCTCGACGTAGTACTTCTGCAGGCACAGGAAGAGGATAGTCACGGGGAGCGCCACCATCACGCCGCCGGCGCAGAAGGTGGTGTACCAGCTGTTTATCTGGTCGTTTGTGAGCCAGCTGTACATACCGACTGCCACGTTGTATCCGGCGGAGGTACCCATGGCCACGTAGCGGGCAAACACGAAGTCGCCCCACGGTCCCATGAAAGCGGTCAGGATAGTGTAAATGACGATGGGCTTTGCGAGCGGCAGGATTATCTTGTACAGCACCTGAAAACGGGTGGCTCCGTCCACGCGGGCGGCCTCGTCCAGAGACTTGGGTATTGTGTCAAAGAAGCCCTTGGACACATAGTAGCCCATGCCGGAGGACGCCACGCCCACCAGTATAAGGCCGGGCACCGCGTTGGCCTGCGTAAGACCGAGGTCGGCCAGAACGCGGTAGAGGATTATCATGGTGAGCATCCCGGGGAACATTCCCAAGATGAGCATGAACCGCATCAGCGGGCCGCGCATCTTGAAACGGAAGCGGGAGAGCGTGTAGCTCATGCAGAGCTGGATAACTGTCACCAGCACCGCGGAGAACAGAGCGATTATCAGGGTGTTCAGATACCACCGCTTGAAGTCGGAATTCCAGAGCCTTATGTAGTTGTCAAAGCCCCACTGCTGAGGGATAACATATCCCACCTGCCATGTCGACTCCACGCGGAAGGACTGGAGCAGGATAAAGACAAAGGGGAGCAGCCAGACAACGCTGATGACAACAAGCAGTATATAGATGGCTGTATTGCTCAGGCGGTTTGTCGCCTTCAAGCCCATGTGACGCTTTTCGTTTTTCATCACTGGTAGTCCTCCTCGTTCTTAATGGAGGGCAGCACGTTGTAGACCACAAGGGAGATAATGGCCACCACCACGAACACCATTATGCCGACCACGGCGGCAAGGTAGTACTGGGAGTCCGAGCCGGTGGTTATCTTGAACAGCCATGTGATCAACAGATCCGTGTGACCCACGGTACCCGCCGCGCCGGAGGCCGCCGCGTTGGTGGGGCCGCCGCCCGTCAGCAGGTAGATGACGTTGAAGTTGTTCATGTTGCCCGTAAAGCTGGTGAGCAAATAGGGGCCGGTGATGAACAGCATGTAGGGCAGAGTGATCTTGTGGAACTGCTGCCACGCATTTGCGCCGTCGATCTTGGCGGACTCGTACAGGTCGGCAGGGATGTTCATCAAAATGCCGGTGGTGATAAGCATCAGATACGGGATGCCTATCCAGATGTTGATGATTATGACCGTGATCCTCGCCCATGTCGGATCCGTCCAGAAGGGCAGAGCCTGTTTTATCCACCCCAAGCTGAGCAGCATCTGGTTTATCAGTCCGTCCGCCGCGAACATCTTTGAGACGTACAGCAGGGAGATGAACTGAGGTATTGCCACCGTCATGACGAGGATCGTCCGCCACATCTTCTTCAGGCGGATGCCCTTCTTGTTGATGGCCATGGCCACGCCCATGCCGAGGAAGTAGTTGGTAAATGTTGCAAAGAACGCCCACATCAGGGTCCACACCAGTATCTCGCCGAAGGTGGCGGACATGGACTGGGTGCTTCCGGCGGAGGACCAAGAGAACAGGGTGCTGAAGTTCTTCAGGCCCACCCACGTGAACAGCGCGTTGGAGTAGCCGTTGTGCGAGCCGTCATAGTTGGTGAACGCCACGAGCACCATGAACACAATGGGCAGCACGGTGAACACCAGAATGCCCACCATGGGCAGAGCGAGCAGGGTCTTATGGAACTGATCGTCCACAAGGGACTTCAAATCGTCCTTGCCGGACTTCAGCTTCTTGCCGGATTTGATTATCTGCTCGGCGAGCTTGTTCTGCCGCACGTTGACCCACCATGTATAGATGAAGGCGACAATAAAGAAAATCGTAAGTACGCCGTAGAGCAGTATTTTGAAGGAGTTGTCGTGGTACACGGTGGTGTTCGTGTCATAGATGGGATCGTACACGCTCTCCGGGCCCTGAGTGCCGAGAGTCCCCAGCTTTGACAGCCAGTAGCCTCCGGTAGTCACCATGTAGAAGATGAACACCGCCTCGAACAGCAGGAAGAGCAGGCCGCGGAGAACCTGTCCCCGGGCTATGTTGCCGAATCCCATTACCACGTAGGAGACTTTGGTCTTCCAGTCGCCGTGGACGAAGGTCACGCCTATATCCTTCAGCTCGGACACGACCCTCAATACGCCGTTCTTGACGGCGATGCCGATTTTTTTGAAGAAGCGGCCTATTCCCAGCGGGATGCCCACAAGGAAGGAGACCAGTTTGTAGAGAAACTTTTGCCATTTCGATAGGCGAAGGAACTCCATATCGCTGTATCTTTTCATCAAATCACCCCTCTAAAAAACCGGTCGGAGCTTACGGACATAAGCTCCGACCGATCATACTGTGCTGAGTCAGGTCAAACCAAACGCGGTTCGGTCGTCGCGAATACGGATCGACTGCCTGCGGTTCAGCCCATCAGAGCGTCCAGGCTCTGCTGATACTTGTCAAGCGCGGCCTGATAGCCGGTCTCGTCAGCGGCGTTCTTCACGTCGATGGCGATGACCTGGGCGAACTCCCACCAACCGCCGGGGATGACGGGCTGCGGAACGGCGTAGGCGCTCTGAGCGGCGTATGCCACGAGAGCGGGAGTGGAGACGCTGGGATCGGCCTGAGCCTCAAGGTTGGAGGGGCCCCATGTAGTCTCCTGGAAGCGCTCCATCTGGCAGTCCTTGCCGGTCAGGTAGAGAGCGAGCTGGTTCAGCGCGGCGCCGGTCTTGGCGTCCTCCTGCGGCTTCACGCCGAGCAGCTTGCAGCCGCTGTAGGAGCCGAGGTGATAGCTCTGTCCGTCGACCTCGAAGGAGGGCAGCTCGGCGGCGCCGAGGTTGTCGCCCAGAATATCGAGCGCGTCTTTGTAGCCCCAGGTACCGGACACGACGATGGCGGAGCCGTTGGCGAACGCGGACACGTCGGAGCTGTTGTTATATGCGGGGGAGCTGAGGAGCTTCTTCAGACCCTTGCAGGCGATGATGCCGTTGGGGGAGTTGAAGTCATCGTCGATCTTCTCGATGGTGGTGCCGTCCTCGGCGTATGTCCACTCGTTGTGGCAGCCCGCGCCGAAGAAGAAGCTCGCGAGGTACCAAGCGTTGTCGTCGAGCTGGAAGGAGAACAGCTTGCCCGCGGCCTCGCAGTCGGCAATAAGAGCCTCCATGCTGCCGAGGTGCGACTCGTCGGTGATGACCGACTTGTCGTAGTACATGAAGTAACCGTTATCGGAGGTCAGCGGATAGGCATAGATGTCTCCGCCGGCGGTAGCGGCCATGACCGTACCGGCATCGTTGTTGGCGCTCACGGTCTGAGCGGCGCCCTGACCGAGCTTGCCGACAGCGCCGGCCTGGATCATACGGGAAAGCTGATCCTGCGCGAAGAAGAATATATCTCCGCCGGCGGCCACGTCGGTTATCATGTTGTTGGCGGCGTCAGCCTCGGAAACGGGCTCCACGGTGGCGTTGATGGTGATGCCGTACTCGTTGGAGCTGTTGAAGTTGCCGATCTGAGTCTTGGTCAGCTCAACGGCGGCCTCCGGGACCCAGACGGTGATGTCATAGGTGCCGGCAAGCTCGCTGCCGGTGTCGCCCTGCTGCTCGCTGTCTCCGCCCGACTGCTCGTTGTCTCCGCCCGACTGCTCGGTGCCGGAGCTGCTGCCCTGCTGAGTGGGCTGGGTGGACGGTTCGGAGCTCTGCTCCGTCCCGGAGCCGCAGGCGCAGAGAGCCAGTACCATGACAAGTACCAGCAGCAATGCTGTAAATTTTCTCACTTTCATTTTCTTTTTCTTCCTCCTGGTTGTTATTTTTGTCGTCAGTAGAGCCTTATCCCTGCAAGGCAGGGATAAAAACATGGGGTACCCCATGTCGCCCTCCAACGGCTAAGATTATAGCAGATTTTCCCGTCATTGTCCATACATAATTTTTAATAGCGGGTAGCTTATTTTGTACAAAAATACAAACGCGAATTTGTGCAACTTTCAGAAAATGGGTAAATATACAAGGTGAGCGTCCCTATACGGACGCCCACTTTGTCACATATCCAACAATTTTTCCGCTATCCGTGCGGCTACCCCGTCCTCAAGATGAGCGGAGCCCGCCCCAAGGAACAGATAGTACTCCTCGTCCCCGTAGGTGATGTAGTCGAGCAGGATGCCCTCGCCGGTGTCCGGGTCGTATGCCGCGACGCCACCGTCTCCCTCAAGCGGAACGATCTCGTCCCCCATCTTGGATACGTCGATAGCGGGGATGATGAGTATATCCGCCCGGGCAATGGAAACCGTGTCAAACATCACATAGTCGAAGGAGCGGACCTGCACCATTTTGATGCCCTCCGGCAGATCGTCCTCCAGAGCCATCGTCAGTTCCACGTCCCGAAGCTCGGGCACATGGCAGTAGATCATCACCTTTTTATCGTAGGACGTGTCGGTGGCAAGGCCGAATATCCAACCCCACAGCAGGACCGACATCAAAGCCCACAAGGCAAAGCTGTGCAGTTGGGAGAGGATGTTTTTCAGCACTCTTTTCATTTTGCCGCCTCCACTGCCGCCACGTAACCGTGGGCAACATATACTGCGGTGGCGGGCAGCTCCGCCAGCCGCTCTGCGCGGTTCTCGTGGACGAGCACCCGCCGGGTCTCCGTCTCCGAGGCCACCTCCACCCGGCGGACGGTGATGCTGCCCCGTATCCTGAGCCGCTCGTCCGTCACCGTGACCGAGCCGTCGATGCGTTCGCGCGGCTCCGAGCGAAGCATGCGGGCGTGGCCTATCTCCTTTTTCTTCGCGCTGACTCCGAAAATCCCGCCGTAGATGCAGACCCATCCGACAACGGTGCTGATGATGACGGCGGCAAGCTCCATCCTCCCGGCGTTCCGGGCGTTCGTCAGAGCCGCGAGAGCGACGCACACGGCAAAGGCGGCGGCCCCGAGGACGACAAGCGCCGTCCGGAGGCGCTTCATCCGCCGCTCAAGAAGGGCGATGTCCTCCTCAGTATACAGCTCTGCCACGTTTTGCTCCATCTCTCCGTCACCTCCTTTTTAACATAGCACAGTTTGCCGGGATTTTCAAGGGCGGATGCGCGCCGGACGTTTTTTCGGCTTGACAACCACCGCGCGCTCGGCTCATAATAAGAAAAAACATCAAACACGCCCGCTGTCTTTTTAAGGAGGTACTTATATGAAAAAGCTGTTTCTGCCGCTTCTCGCCTTTATGTTGCTTCTCTCTGCCTGCTCCGAGCCCGTCGGGACGCCCTCCGGGGAACCCTCCGCAGAACCCCCGGAAGCTCCGGCCGCGGAGTACGCCGTCACCGATGTTTCCGTGGAGGACGGCGACGTCACGAGCGACAACTACCGGGTGTTCTACGAGATATTCGTGGGTTCCTTCTCCGACTCCGACGGGGACGGCACCGGCGACCTGCGGGGCATCATCGACCGTATGGACTATCTGAACGACGGCGACCCCGCCGACGGTCTCAGTCTGGGCATCGAGGGCATCTGGCTCTCTCCCATTCTCGCCTCGAAGAGCTACCACAAGTACGACGTGGACGACTATTATAAGGTAGACCCGGCCTTCGGCACCGAGGACGATCTGAAGGAGCTGACAGAGCTCTGCCACGAACGAGACGTGAAGGTCATCATGGACCTCGTCATCAACCACACGGGCAGCGGCAATCCGTGGTTTACCGCCTTCACCGCCGCCCATCGGAGCGGCGACACATCCGACCCCTATTATGACTTCTACACATGGTACCACAAATCGGACGATCTCCCCGGAGGGAGAACCTTCAACCGCATCCCCGGCACGGACGACGTCTATGAGTGCAACTTCTCCGGCGATATGCCCGAGCTGAACTATGACAACGACGCCGTCCGCGAGGCCGTGGTGGACGTGGCGAAGCACTATCTGGATCTCGGCGTGGATGGCTTCCGCTTCGACGCCGCAAAGTACATCTACTACGGCGACAACGAGCAGAGCGCCCGGTTCTGGGTGTGGTACATAGACAAGCTGAAGGCTCTGAAGCCCGACATCTACACCGTGGCCGAGGTGTGGGACGCCGACAGCGTCACCTTCGACTACTTCCCCGCCCTCAACTGTTTCGACTTCACCATGAGTCAGACCGAGGGCAAAGTGTCCGCCGCCGCGAAGGGCGGCAGTGTAGACGCTTACACATCCTACGTAGACGGCTATCTGGACGAGATAAAGGCGCTCAACGGGGACGCTATGATGGTCCCCTTCATCGCCAATCACGACACCGACCGCGCGGCCGGCTTCCTGAGCCCCGCCTCCGGTCAGGCGCAGATGGCGGCGAACCTCTATCTGCTCTCTCCCGGCTCCCCCTTCATCTACTACGGGGAGGAGATCGGTATGCGCGGCTCCCGCGGCGGCTCCAACACCGACGCCAACCGCCGGCTGAAGATGGAGTGGGGAGACGGCGACACCGTCTCAGACCCGCAGGGCAGCACCTACGCCGCCGACAATCGGGTCTCCGCCACCGTCCGGGAGCAGATGAGCGACGCGGGCAGTCTCTACAACTATTACAAGCGGGTGCTTATGATTCGGAAAGCCAACCCCGCCATCGCCAGAGGCGACTACACTCCCCTCGACTTTGAGGGCACCAAGGTTGGCGGCTTCATATCCGTCTACGGGGATGAGACCGTGGCCGTTATACACAACGTCGGGGACGAGGCGGCGACGGTGGATTTGTCCGCCGCCGGGGTCACGCTCGACAGGATAAACGGCACCGTCGGCTTGGGGACCGCCTCTCTGGACGGGACCTCCCTCACTCTGGACGGTCAGACCAGCGTGGTGCTCGGGCGGTAAAAATCACGGACGGGACGCGAGTACGCTTCGGCGTCCGGACGTGACAGGTGAGGCGCGGCAGTCCATCCGGACGCCGCGCCTCAAAGCTACCCGCGATATTTCATTCATCCTCAAGTTTTTCGAGCTTTTCTGCGTATCGTATGTACGTCTCGTCCCAGGCGGCGTAATCCCGCTCCCCACGGCGGTCGGGGATGTCATAGCGCTCGGAGATGTACCGTCCGAGGAAGTCTGTTATCTTCTTCATGCCGGAGACGTTGGCGTGGTAGGTGTCCGCAAGGTCCTCGTTCAAATCGAAATCCATCTCGTCCAGAGAGTGCATCATGTTCACAAAGGGCACGTCCCACTGCTCCGCCAGCTCCTTCACGGCGTTGACCCGCTGCTGCCTGTCCATGTCGTCTGGGACGGGCGTGGTGAAAGGAGTGGCGACGAGGAGAAGCTCCGCTTCCCGCTCCCGGCAAAGCTCCACAATTTTTCGGAGGTAGTCCACGGGGATTTCGGGCGGCGCGGACGTGTCGCTCTCGGGGAGGATCTGAAATCCCTCATGTGTCTCCGTGGTGTAGAGGGGGCTGTAGCCCTTGAAGTCCGGATCCCGCTCCTCCCGCTCGAGGCTTCCCAACTCCTTCCATCTGTCGTGGTAGAGGACGATGTCGAAGAGGAACTCCGTTCTCTCCCCGGCGGGCAGGAGACCGTATACGGCTCGGAGCTTTCCGAGTCCCAAGGGCATGCCGTCCAGACTCGTGTGAAGATAGCTCTTCTCATCATATAATGTGTCCTGAATGACCTTGTACACGTCCAGCACCACCAGCTTTGGGCTTTGGCGGTCGAGGGCGTCCTGCAGTACGTAGTAGGTGACGGGCAGGAGCTGTCCGTTCTCCGAGAGGTTGCAGGAGGCTATGCCGCACCGGTGCCACAGCTCCATGGGCGAGACGCCGTTGAGCATGTGAGAGGAGCCGAGGAACAGCACGTCCAGACTGTTTTTCCTCTCGGAGTAGAACTCCGGCCTGTCCCGCCCCCGCAGAGCGTCGGAGACAAAGGCGAGGAGAAGTACGAAAATCAGCAGGAACGCCAGCGCCTCTATGCACCGTACCGCCCTGCGGCTCTTTCCCTTTTCCATAGTCTCCCCTCCCTTTGTAAAAATCAGGACTCATTGTATACCGCGGCTTCCGGGGCTAAAACGCAAAATAGATGAAGCTTGCGGCGTCGTACCCGGGACCGTAGACGCCGAATATAAGGACGGCGAAGATAAGCGCCAGATAGCAGACCCACCGAACGGGCAGTACCTGCCGCTCCAGAAGCGGCCAAACGGGTCGCCGCTCGTTGAGAAGGTCCACCGCCATGAGCGCCGCCACGGAGCATGCAAACACCGCAAGATCCCATTTGTCCAGCCCAAACTCCAATATCTGCCCGGACAAAAGAGCCTTCGGGCCAAAATCGGTGAAAAGCGAGCGGAGCATCAGCGCCGCCTCCCGGACGGAGCCGGCGCGGAAGACGCAGAAGGCGGCGGTGGTCAGAATGAAGGTGACCGCCACGGCGCAGACCCGGTGGAGGGCGCCGTCCTCCCGTATCCGCAAAGCGGCGCGGATGCGGCGGCGCGGGCCGTCGGTCATGTCACCCGCCACCTGATAGACGCCGTGGAGAAGACCCCATGCCACGAAGTGCCACTGCGCCCCGTGCCACAGGCCGCTGAGCAGGAAGACGGTGACGGTGTTGAGCCACTTCCGCACCTTTCCTCTCCGGCTCCCGCCCAAGGGTATGTACACATAGTCCCGGAACCAGGTGGACAGAGAGATATGCCACCGCCGCCAGAAGTCCCGGATGGAGACGGCGAGCCAAGGCTGGCGGAAGTTCTCGATGAGCTCCACCCCCAGCACCTGAGCGGCGCCGATGGCGATGTTTGAGTAGCCGCCGAAGTCGCAGTATATCTGGATAAAGAAGAACACCATAGCTGTCCCCGCAACACTGCCGGGGGCGGCTCCGGGGGAGGCGAAAACGGCGTCCACGAAGACGGCCGCCCGGTCGGCCACCACGACCTTCTGGAACAGGCCCCACGCCATCCGCAAAAGTCCCTCCCGGGCGCGCAGGTAGTCAAAGCTCCGGGGCCGCTCCAGCTGCTCCAACAGGTGGTCGGAGCGCTCGATGGGTCCCGCCACCAGCTGAGGGAAGAAGGAGACATAGAGGGCGTAGGTGATAAAATTCCGTCTGGGCGTCAGCTTTCCGGCGTACACGTCGGCGGTGTAGCTAAGCGCCTGAAAGGTATAGAAAGAGATGCCCACGGGCAGCAGGATGTCCAGAGCGGGAACCTTCATATCAATTCCCACCGCTCCAAGCAGGGCGGCAACAGTGTCCAGGAAGAAGCCCAGATACTTAAAGACACACAAGATCGCCAAATTCACCCCAAAGGACAGCACAAGGAAGAGACGTTTGAGCGCTCTCGCCCGGCGCGCCTCCTTCGTCCCCGCCCAACCGATGAAAATGCCGCTGAGGTAGGTGACAGCGGTGGAGGCCAGAATAAGCAGGGCGTATTTGGGGTTCCAGGACATGTAGAAGTAGTAGCTTGCAAGCAGGAGCCATACGTTGCGGGCGCGTCGCGGGATAATAAAGTACACAAGGCACACCACGGGGAAAAATATGAGGAAATCCACGCTGTTGAATACCACCCGCACCGACTCCTTTCATGAAAATTCACGAAATTTAGAACCCAATGAATTCTACCACGCCGCGCTGCTTTTGTAAAGCGCCGCCCGCGGGACTTTGCTCCGCCGATGCAGATATGTCACCGATGATGCCATATATAGCAATTTCGCTCAGAAGAACAAGAGACGGCATTCCTCCTTGATGCTTAACAGCTCTTTTGTGTCTCTGCCTCGCCGTGTACGGCAAGAGGATCTGTCCCCTGCTTGCGGGACAGCTGTTTATAGGTTGAAGCAATAATAACAGCGGAGACAGCGGCAGTCAAAATATCGGAAACCGGCATGGAATACAGCACGCCGTCAAGTCCGAAAAACAGCGGCAGCAGGAGCGCAAAGCCTACGCCGAATACGATTTCACGGATCATGGAGAGCATCGTCGAGGCAACAGCCCTTCCCATCGCCTGAAGGAAAATAAAGGTTGCCTTGTTGAGACATGCAAAAACGATCATGCACAGGTAGATCCGAAAGGCTTTGACTGCAAATTCCGTGTAGTAGATGCTTTCGTTTGCCGAGCCGAAAATGCCGATCAGCCGGCGAGGCAGAAGCTCCACCACCAGCAGGGCGATCAAGCCGACGGCCGCTTCGCAGATGAGCAGGTATGAAAAAAGCCGTTTGACCCGGGCCTGACGACCCGCGCCCATGTTATATCCCACAACCGGAATACACCCCGCCGCCATGCCGATGACTATGGAGATAACGATTTGAAACACCTTCATGACGATCCCCACGACCGCCATCGGGATCTGCGCATAGGCCGCCTGTCCGAATACGGGATCCAGCGCGCCGTACTTGCGGACCATATTATTGATGGCTGCCATTGCCGCGACCAGAGATATTTGCGAGAGGAAGCTGCAAATTCCCAGTGACAGCGTACGTCCTGCGATTTTCTTATTCGGGCGAAAAGCGTGCCTTGATAATTTGACTGACTTCATATGCAGAAGATACCAAAGGGAAAGCAGAGCCGTCGCGATCTGTCCGATCACCGTGGCGACGGCGGCGCCCATCATGCCCCAGCGGAAACAGAAAATGAAAATCGGATCGAGAATGATATTCAGAACAGCGCCGAGCAGTGTGGAAGCCATGGCAAATTTCGGGCTCCCGTCTGCTCGGATGACGGGATTCATCGCCTGCCCGAACATATAAAAGGGAATGCCAAGCGCAATATAGAAGAAATATTCTTTTGAAAGCGCAAAAGTCTCCTCGTTCACGGTTCCTCCGAACACGGCGATGATTGGCTCCTGAAAAAGAAGATATACGGCGCAGAGAAAAACGCTGCTAACGAGAGTCATCAACACCGAAAGTCCGACACTGCCCGCCGCCGCTTCTCTGTTGCCCAGTCCGAGGTTCAGGCTGACAAATGCACAGCATCCGTCACCTATCATAACGGCGATCGCCAGAGCAATGACCGTGAGGGGAAACACCACCGTATTGGCGGCGTTGCCGTATGAGCCGAGATAACTTGCATTGGCAATGAAAATTTGATCGACGATGTTGTAAAGAGCGCCGACCAGCAGTGAAATAATGCAGGGCACGGCATATTTGCCCATGAGCTTGCTCACCTTTTCCGTGGCGAGATAAGACTGATTTTCTTCCATCGTAAAACCTCCTTAATAAGCGCAAAAAAACGGCGTAAGTCCCAAAGCTGGACTTACGCCGTTTCGGCCGCGCACTACGTGTAGTATATCAGATATTTCGGTTTTTGGCCAAGGCAATTTTGCACAAAAATCAAGCTGCTGCAGTTCTGCCTTGCAGCACCTCAGAATTGCCCGGAACGATTCCACCGGTCTAAAAGCTCTTTTCTTCCAACCTGTTGCAAAAGTGTTGTAAATAAAAAAGATTTTCAAAAAGCAAGATACCCGAAAGCCCGGTGTTTATGCGGGTTTTCGAGCATCTTTTAGCCATGGGTGTTATTCCCACTCGCCAAATGAAAGCTGCTTCTAAACTTTTTTGTGTAGTGGGTTTTGTTCCATCTGGTTCGATTTGATATGTGCTATCCACATCCTATGGGGTATCCAACTTTCTGCTATCAAAATGCTATCAGGGGGTGCTGTCAGCAACAACATTTCCCTAAAACTTATAATCTTTTTTGTATTCCTCGCCCCACGCTCTCATGGCGTCGAGTATTGGCTTCAGCGACTCGCCCAGCTCGGACAGCGCATACTCCACTCTCGGCGGCACCTCGGGGTAGACGGTGCGGGTAATTATTCCGTCCGCCTCCATGGAGCGAAGACTGTCCGTAAGTACCTTCTGGCTGACCCCTTCGAGAGAACGCTGAAGCTCGTTGAAGCGCCACGGCCGGTCGAGCAAGTTCCGTATTATCAGAAGCTTCCACTTGTTGCCGATGAGCTGAACGGTCGCCGCGACGGGGCATTCGGGGATGAGCTCGGCTTTCGTTTTCATAGAGCGCCTCCTGCATTGAAATCTGATGTTACATCTGATTTTAATGTATTATTCCTCTCCCGTCAAGTAGTTACAAAAAGGTGCGTATCCCCATAAAAATACGTCTTTCCGCGGCGCCGTCATTTGACGCTTTTCACCGGAAGATCGGGGCGCGGCAGTCAAAGAAATATATGTTTTCCTCGCCGATGATTCCGGCGAGTATCTCCTTGATTTCGCCGCCATGCGGCGGAGGCAGCTCGCCGCCGGTGACGGTTCTGAGACAGTCCCCTTTTGTGCAGATCTTGAACTGCCAATGTAATCTGTCAGACGTATCGGAAGCGTAACTGTCGCTGTCCCAATCTTCAAGACATTTGTAAAGCACATTAAATAAAGTCTGCTTCTCCGGCTCGGAAAGCGGCCAGATTTTCCCGAACATGAGCTCACGGCCGTTGTAAAATCTGACCTGGATCTCCTTCGGAAGCACCCGCGTTACCACGCTCAGAATGTCCTCGGCACTTTCCCATGAAATCGTGCAGCTTGTAATTCGCCCGTCGGTTTTCAGCATACTGTCACCTCGTTCAGCCGTCTTTCGAAATCATACGCCGCTTCAAAAAGGGATACCGTACTCACATTATGCCACAGCATCTGTGAAAACGCAATATGGGACATTTTATAAAGTCCGCAAACGCGCAAAGGTTACAAAAAGGTGCGTATCCCCATAAAAAAGTGCGTACTTGTGCGCGGCGAAAAAATCCGTACAATGGTAGGTACAGGAGGCAAAAGCCCCCTGAATTCACAGAGGAGGACACTGAAATGGCACTTTCCAATCTCGCCGGATGGACCGAAAAGAAGACGGCTTCCGCCTGCGGAGCCTCGTGCGGCGCTTCCGACAAGCCTGCGGAGAATCCCGCCGCCTGCGGTGCGGCTGACAAGCCGGAGAAGAAGCCCGCGGCCTGCGGAACAGCCTGCGGCGCAGCCGATAAACCCGCCGAGGCTCCCGCGGCCTGCGGCGCGGCCGACAAGCCGGAGTAAGTCCACCCCATGGAGTTTCCGGCGGCTTGTCCGCCGGAAGCCCCCGAACCTTTCATCGGCCGTGCCGATTTGATATAATGAAGTGAGGGCTTTGCGATGAAGCAGTATTTTTCTTTTCAGTGGCACATCACGGACGAGTGCGACCAGCGGTGCAAGCATTGCTATATCTTCTCCGGGGACGTGTGCAAAAAGCCGGACTCCATGACCTGGGCGCAGATGGAGGACACCTTCTATAACTGTCTCGACTTCTGCGAGGTGTATGGACGTCTGCCTTATTTCTATCTCACCGGCGGCGACCCCATCCTGCACCCGGATTTCTGGCGGCTGCTTGCTCTGTTCAAGGAACACAACGTCCCATTCACCATTATGGGCAACCCGTTCCATCTGAACGATCAGCTCTGCCGGGAGATGAAGTATTACGGCTGTGAAAAGTATCAGCTCTCCCTCGACGGTCTCCGCGAGACGCACGACTGGTTCCGCAAGCCCGGCTCCTTCGACTGCACGCTGGAAAAGATAGGCTGTATCAACCGCTCCGGGATGCGGAGCGTCATTATGACGACGGTCTCCAAAACGAACCGCATGGAAGTCCCGGGCATTATCGACGCGGTGGTGGCGGCGGGGGTAAACGTGTTTGCATTCTCCCGCTACGTCCCGAGCGGCGGCGATCTGGACGCCTCCATGACGCCGCAGGAGTACCGCGAGCTGCTCGCCGTCTGCGATAAGAAGTTCAAGGAGTACGAGGCGGAGGGCTGTCAGACCTACTTCAACAAAAAGGACCACCTCTGGACGCTCTACGAGTACGAGACAGGAGATTTCAAGATCCCCGAGGGCGCGAAGGAGGGCATGATCTACGGCGGGTGCAACTGCGGCAACTGCCACATCACCATTCTCCCCACCGGCGACGTGTACGCCTGCCGCCGCGTGGCGGAGAGCAGGGTGGGAAACGTCTTTTGCGACAGGCTCGCGGACGTGTGGATCTGCGAGATGGAGCAGTACCGGGAGTATGACAGCTTCGGCAAATGCTCGAAATGTGAGTTGAAAGCATTCTGCCGGGGATGCCCCGCAGTGGCAAAGGGAACAAACGGAGATTTCTATGAATCCGACCCGCAATGCTGGAAGGAAATCATCTGAAAGTACGAAAGAAGGAGCAGCTATGAACGGTAAGATTGATTTGACAAAGGCAAAGCTCTCCGCGCTCCATACAAGCGCAGAGTTTGCGGCGCTCGACGGTGAACCCGTACTTCGCGTTGTAAAGACGGAAAAACTGCACGATTACGACACCAACAGCTATGTGAAAGCAGACGGCATTGACTTTCATGACGGCAGCATCGAAGTGGATGTGCGCAGCCGTCTGCTGCCGGACGCACCCGCTTTGTCAAGAGGATTTATCGGCATCGCCTTTCGCATAGCGGAAGGGAACGACAGCTTTGAGTCGTTTTATATCCGCCCAACAAACGGAAGATGCGGCGACCCCGAAAGGAAGCGGCACGCCGTGCAGTATTTTTCATTTCCGAAGTATACTTTCTCGTATTTCAGAGAGAACGGCATAACCGAATACGAGGCGCCGGCGGATATCGGGCCGGATGAATGGATCCGCATCCGGGCGGAGATACACGGCTGCCGGGGACAGTTTTTTGTCAACGGAACGCCGGTGCTTACGGTGCGGGATATGAAGCTGGGCGAATTCGCCCATGGGGCCGTGGGTCTTTTTGTGGATATTGGCACCGAGGGATTTTTCAGAAATCTGAAAATTAACTGCGAAGACGGAGGAAAAGACAATGGAACTGTTTGAACTTATGAAATACCGCCGCTCTATCCGAAAGTATCAGACGAGGCAGATCTCCCGCGAGGATATGGAGACGATAATCGAGGCAGGGACGTTTGCGCCGAACGCCGGAGGCGGTCAGCGGAGCCTCATCTTCGGCATTCGGAACGCGGAGCTCGTGGAGAAGATAGGACGGCTGAACGTCGCGCGGTTCGACCGCTCGAACCTCGCCGGAAGGTACGTCTCGGCGGAACAGCCGAGCATCATCGACGACCCGACGATGAAAAGCGGGTTCTATGGCGCGCCCGCCGTCTGCGCCGTCTTTTCAATGAAAGATTTCCGTTACAGCGTCCCGGATGCCTTCTGCTGCGCCGAAAACATGGTGCTGATGGCGGCGGAGCTCGGCATATCCTCCTGCGTTATCGCAAGGGGCGAGGAGACGTTTGATAATGATGAAGGCGCGGCGCTCCTGAAGGAGTGGGAAATACCCGAGAACTACGTCGCCCGCTGTTTCGTGATACTCGGATACTGCGACGGCGAATATCCCAAGGAAAAGCCGAGAAAAGCGGGACGCAGTAAAATCATCGAATGAGGTGCTTGGAATGGACGCAAAGACCTGTCTGAAAAAACTGGAATATGTCGGCGTACTGGCCTTTGCCACGGTGGACAAAGACGGCGCGCCGCAGATACGCAATATCTCCTCCATCCCACGTCTTCACTACAGGAATTGCTTTGCGATGAGTCCGGCCGCAATCGTTAAAAAGTGCGGGGATTGCGAAACGGGACTGCCGAAGATATAATATAAAACAAATAACATTCCGGAGGCTAGAGCATATGTCGGAGATTAAAAAAGAGGGCGTTTTGATTGCCGATGTCGCGACAAAAAACATCATGACGAAATCCAATCTCCCGGTGGGCGGATATTCCGTCAATCCATATGTGGGCTGCACTCACGCCTGCAAGTATTGTTATGCTTCGTTTATGAAACGCTTTACCGGGCATACGGAGGAATGGGGAACTTTCCTTGATGTGAAGCACTGGCCGGAAATTAAAAATCCGCAGAAGTATGCTGGGCAACGTGTGGTAATCGGCTCGGTGACGGACGGCTACAATCCACAGGAGGAAATTTTCGGCGCTACCCGTAAGCTGCTGGAACAGCTTCGCGGCAGCGGAGCGGACATCCTGATCTGTACGAAATCCGATCTTGTCCTGCGGGATATTAATCTCTTGAAAGAGCTAGGTCAGGTGACGGTCTCCTGGTCGATCAACACGCTGGATGAGAACTTCAAGAACGACATGGATAACGCCGTGAGCATTGAGCGTCGCATAGC
>CANPWY010000001.1 GCA_947585215.1 uncultured Clostridia bacterium | reverse complement strand
AAGGTGATAGGCGCGGTATTCAAGATACCGCTCGGCAACCTCCTCACCGGCACCGGCTTCGGCTACTTCAATATCGCTTACAGCGTTTACAACGTCCTGCTCGTCATAAGCACTGCGGGACTTCCGGTAGCCGTCAGCAAGATGGTCGCCGAGTCCACCACGAAGGGTCAGGGCGGCGACGTCAAGCGTATATTCCGCGCCGCGATGAGCACCTTCCTCATCATCGGCTTTGCGGGCTCCGCGCTGATGTTCATATTCGCGCAGCCTATAGCCTCCGGGCTGATGAAGAGCCCGCGCGCGGTGTACACCATCCGCATGATAGCTCCCGCGAGCTTCTTTGTCGCGGTGATGAGCGTCTTCCGTGGGTACTACCAGGGCGTCATGAACATGGTCCCGACGGCTTTGAGTCAGATAATCGAGGCGCTCAGCAAGCTGGTTTTCGGGATAATGTTTACAATGTGGCTCCTGAATGCGGGATACCCGCAGGAGATCGCCGCCGCCGGAGCGATAGGCGGCGTGACGATAGGCACGGTGCTCGGCTCGGTGTTCCTGATACTGCGGCGAGCCTTCGACCGCCGCTCCACTCCGGACGGGCCGATGTCCGGCCGCACCCAGAGCGACATCACAAAGAACCTCCTCTCGATAGCGATACCGATAACGATAGGCTCCGGCGTCCTCGCCATAACTAACCTCATCGACTCCGCGCTGGTGCTCAACCGTCTCCAGTCGGCGGCGGGCTTCACGGAGGAGCGCGCCACCTGGCTCTACGGCTCCTACGGCCTCGCGCAGACGCTCTTCAACTTCCCCTCCGCGTTCATCGTACCGTTCTCGACGGCGATAGTCCCCGCAGTCGCGGCGGCGCTCGCCCGGGGCGACAACCGCGGCGCGAGCCGCACTATAGAGACGGGCATGCGCGTCACCGGGCTTCTCGCCCTCCCCGCCGCCGCCGGACTTTCGGTGCTGAGCGGCCCCATTCTCCGCCTGCTCTTCCCCGCGCGGCTCGACGAGGCGGCCGCCGCCGCGCTTCCGCTCTCGATACTCGCGATATCGGTCTTTTTCAACTGCGTCATCATGCTCTCGAACGCCACGCTCCAGTCGCTCGGCAAGGTCCGCATACCCGTCTACACGATGCTCTGCGGCTCGGTGGTGAAGATCGTCTCGAACTGGTTCCTCATCGGCCGGCCGGAGATAAACATCAACGGCGCGCCGGTCGGCACCGGTCTCTGCTACTGCACGATAATGGTGCTGAACCTCATCATCATCTCGCGCCATATCGATCCCGCGCCGAACGTACTGCGGATGTTCGGCCGTCCGCTTATCGCGACCGTGATAATGGCCGCCGCCGCGTGGGCGTCGAACGGCCTCCTCTCGAGGGTCACCGGCGAGAAGCTGGCGGTGCTTGGGGCGATAGTCATAGCGGTCATAGTTTACTTCGTGTGCATACTGCTCCTGCACGCCGTCACGCGCGAGGATCTCGCGATGCTGCCGAAGGGCGAGAAGATAGCCGACCTTCTGCACATCAGATAAAAGGATAAAATAAGATGAAATGCTCGCCTCCGTGGTGAGAATTTTATAGATGAAAAGAAAAAACTATCGAAAAATGCTTGCAAATGGGGTGAAGATGTGATAGATTTTGATTACAAGGATTCGTACGGTTTCGACGATCTGGTGCGTCTGATGGTCGTCCTCAGGGCGGAATGTCCGTGGGACAGTGAACAGACTCACGAGTCTATCAGGCAGAGCATGATAGAAGAAGCCTACGAAGCGTGCGAAGCTATTGACACCGGCGACCGCGCACTGCTCCTCGAGGAGCTCGGGGACGTACTGCTCCAGGTCGTGTTCCACGCCCTCATGGAGGAGGAGCAGGGGTCGTTTGACATCAACGCGGTTTGCGATGCGGAGTGCAAGAAGCTCATTCACCGCCACCCGCACGTCTTCGGAGACGTTAGTGCGGAGACCGCCGGTGAAGTCCTCGCCACGTGGGACAACATCAAGCGTGAGGACAAGGGCGGCACCTACCGCAAGACGGTGAGCACCGTGGCGCGCTCGCTTCCGTCGCTCCTCCGCGCGGAGAAGATGCAGTCCCGCGCGGCCAAGAGCGGCTTCAGACTGCGCGAGCCGTGGAGCGACCTTGCCGAGGAGATCGAAGAGTGCCGCGCCTCGACCGGGCGTCGCTCCGCCGAGGACGAGGTCGGCGATCTGCTGTTTGCCGCCGTCAACGTCGCAAGGGCGAAGGGCGTCGACCCCGAGCGTGCGCTCGAGCTCAGCTGTGACAAGTTCGCGCGGCGCTTCGACTATGTCGAGCGCACCGGCGGCGATCTCTCGGAGATGAGCGAGGAGCGCCAGAGCGAGCTCTGGGACGAAGCAAAGCGCGAAGGTCTGTGATCGGAGACGCCGCGCGGAGGTGTTCGTCCGGTTTCGGAAGTATTCATCGGGACGGTTCCCGTCCCGTGAAGAATAATCAAGGATTTCCCAAAAAACGCAGGAGGAATGTAACATGAACAAGGCAGATATCGTCAACGCTGTCGCCGAGCGTACCGGTCTTTCCAAGAAGGACGCCGACAAGGCCGTCGCGGCTTTTACCGACGTCATAGCCGACTCGCTCAAGAGCGGTGACAAGGTAGTTCTCGTTGGCTTCGGCACCTTCGAAGTCAAGGAGCGCTCCGCCCGCACCGGCCGCAACCCGCGCACCAAAGAGAGCATTGAGATTCCCGCGTCCAAGGCTCCGGTCTTCAAGGCCGGCAAGGGTCTCAAGGACGCCATTGCAAAGTAAGCAAAAGCAATCTTTCAATGCCGCCGCAAGCTTTTTGCGGCGGCATATTTATCCTCAACGGAGGGAAACATCTTGCGTCTTGACAAATATCTGAAGGTATCGCGGCTGATAAAGCGCCGCACCGTCGCAAACGAAGCGTGCGACGCGGAGCGCGTCCTTGTCAACGGCAAGCCGGCGCGCGCGAGCTATTCCGTCTCCCCCGGGGACGTCATAGAGATACGCCTCGGCGCGCGCGGGGTCAAGGTCGAGGTCATAGCCGTCACCGAAAACGCGACCAAGGCGGACGCGCCCGTGATGTACCGCGAGCTCCGCGACTAGCCTGTACTTCTATCCCGCGGCTCGGCCGCATAGACTCATCCGAGGAGGTGAGTCTATGCCAAACGAAAACATGGCGGAGATGCCGCACAGCCTCGTGCTCGACGAGCGCGAGCACCTGAGCGTCACCGGAGTGCAGGACGTATCGAGCTTCGACGAGGCGAGCATCGTCGCGGACACTTCGCGCGGACTGCTCGTCATACACGGAGCGGGTCTGCACATCGAGCGGCTGAGTCTTGATATGGGCGAGCTCGTCATAGAGGGCGAGGTGTCCTCGCTCGAGTACGAGGAGGAGCGGAGCACCGGCGGCGGGTTCTTCCGGCGGCTGTTCGGATAATGGAGCTCGTAATAAGCGAACAGGTGCGGGCGTTTGCCGTCTGCGCGCTCGCGGGCGCGCTCCTCGGCGCGGTGTACGACGTCGGGCGGATATTCCGCGGCAGGTTCCGAAGCACAGCCGTCACGGTGATATGTGACATCCTTTTCTGGGTCGTCGCCGCAGTCACCGCCGCCGCGCTCGTGATGCGCACCCTCGGCGGTGAGCTGCGCCTCTACGCGCTCATCGGGCTCGGCTGCGGCCTCGTCCTGTATGGTCTCACGCTCAGCCCTCTTCTGCTCCGCACGGGGTACAAGCTTCTCGCCGCCGTCATCTTCCTTATAGGCAAAATGCTGCTTCCGTTCCGTCTTCTCGTGAGTCGGACGGCGGCAGTGCTCGGAAAAGCTCGAAAACTTTTTGAGAAATACTCAAAAAAACTCTTTCCTTCCGACAAAAAAAGGTGTATGATAGATTTGACATATACCGTAAATGAAGGAGGTTCCGGCGATGAAGAGAAGGCGCGTAAGTCTGCTGCTGCGGATAGCGGTCCTCGTTATAGCCGTCTGGGGCGCGGTGACGATAGTGAAGCTCCGCCTCGACATTCGCGACGCGGAAGAACGCCAGGCGGCGGTTCGGCTCGAAATAGACCGGCAGAAGCGCGAAAACTCCATCGTGCAGGAACTTCTTGATTCCGCCGCGAGCGAGGATACCATAGCGGACGCCGCGCGGGACGAGTTGGGGTATGTCAGCTCAAATGAGATCATCTTCTACGATGTATCCAATTAAGGAAAGGGCGAACTGACATATATGGCGGTTGAAGTTGGGCAGAAGTTAGAGGGCAAGGTCGTTAAAATAGCCGCGTTCGGCGCGTTCGTACAGCTTGACTCGGGCGAGACGGGGCTTGTACATATCTCCGAGGTCGCGAACACCTACGTCACGGACATAAACGAGCACCTGAAGGTCGGCGACAGGGTCACGGTCAAGGTCGTCTCCACCGGTGAGGGCGGAAGGATAAGCCTTTCCATCAAGAAGGCTCTGCCGCCTCCGGAACGTCCCGAGCGTCCCGCGCGCTCCTCTCAGGAGCGTCCGCCGCGGCAGCGCTCCGAGTTTGCGGCGCCCCAGCCTCAGGCGCAGGCTCCGCTCACCGGGCAGGAGGCATTTGAGGAACGTCTCAGCCACTTCATGCAGGAGTCCAAGAAGAACCTCGCGGGCTCCGGCCTCTACGCCGCAAAGAAGAACCGCCGCAGAGGCGGCAGGGGCGGTATGTAAAGCCTTTCTTCGGAAAACATATAGGGCACGGAGGCAACTCCGTGCCCTTTTGACGGCAAAATCGGATAAAAAGCGGGCGCTTGCCGATCTCTCGGAAGCGCCCCAGTGAGTTGGGTTGTGGGATAAAGATATGAACTTGCCGGCCGCCTCGGCGGCCTACGGGGATAAGCCGTGACATTATAATATCATAACTTTATACCCTTGTAAAGAGCTTAAAATGACGACTTTTGTCGAAATATAGGAGGTTTTCTTATGAGTGATATTCTTGAACTCGTGATAGTCGGCGCCGGTCCCGCCGGTCTCACCGCCGGGATATATGCGGCGCGGGCGGGCGTGCAGCCGGTGATACTCGAGACGCTCGGCGTCGGCGGGCAGGTCTCGCAGACCGTCGATATAGAGAACTACCCCGGCTTTCTCTCGATAGACGGCGGCGAGCTCGCCGGAAAGATGCGCGAGCAGGCGGAGCACCTCGGCGCGGAGATACGCCGCGCCGGCGTGAAGAGCCTCTCCCGCCGCGAGGACGGCGTCTGGGTGCTCGAGACGAGCAAGGGCGAACTGCTCAGCCGCGCGGTCATAGCCGCGACCGGCGCAGTGCGCCGCAAGCTCGGATGCCCCGGCGAGGAGGAGTACGCCGGCATGGGCGTCAGCTACTGCGCGACCTGCGACGGCGGTTTCTTCCGCGGGCGAGACGTCGCGGTTGTGGGCGGAGGCTCGGTCGCCTTTGAGGACGCGCTCTACCTCTCCCGCATCTGCCGCAAGGTTACGCTCATACACCGCCGCGACGGCTTCCGCGCCGAGGGCACGCTCGTCGAGCGCGCTAAGGCGACGCCGAACATAGAGTGGAAGCTGTTCCGCCGCGTCCGCGAGATACACGGCACGGACGGGATGGTGAGCGGCCTCACCCTCGAGGACCTGAAGGGCGGCGCGGACGAGAGGATAGACTGCGCCGGCGTCTTCGTCGCGGTCGGGACCGTGCCCGAGAGCGCGTGGCTCGGCTGGAACGTCCCGCTTGACGACGGAGGATACGCCGCTGTGGACGAGAACTGCACCGTCGGGGACGGGCTGTTCGTCGCGGGCGACCTCCGCCGGAAGCCGATATTCCAGATAGTCACCGCCTGCGCGGACGGCGCCGTCGCCGCGACCCGCGCCTGCGAGTGGCTCGGCGGACACTGAGCGCCGAGCCGTGATAGTGAACACAAACGCTCCCGCCGAAGAGCGCCGCCGCGAGGAGTCCGTCCAAAAGATGACCTCGGCGATAGCGGAGATCCTCGACGGAGCCGCGCCGTCGGTCTACCTCTACGGCTCCTGCGTCATGGACGACTTTCGGCTCGGCTGGAGCGACATAGACATACTTGTCCTCACCGAAAAGAAAATAACGGAGGAGCAGGCCGCGCGGCTCGTCACGCTCCGACAGACGATGCTCGCACGCGAGCCGGACGACCCGTATTACCGCTCCTTCGAGGGCGGGATGCTGACGCTCAAATCTTTTCTCGACGGCTCTCCCGACCGCGTCGTCTGCTGGGGTACGAGCGGCGAGCGCGTCACCGACGCGTACCGCTTCGACAGCTTCTGCATGTACGAGCTTCTGCACTTCGGGCGACTGCTCTGCGGCGCGGACGTCCGCGCCGCGCTGACGCCGCCGTCATACTCCGATCTCCGCCGCGACGTGCGGCGTCACTTCGAGAGCATCCGCATGTACGGCTCCACGACGGGGCGCAGTCTCTACACCTTCGGGTGGCTCCTCGATATTGCGAGGGGCATCTACACCCTCCGCACCGGCGAAGTCCTGCCGAAGACTCTCGCCGGCGAGCGCGCGCTCGAGGACGGTATCTGTCCCGTGCCGGAGGCGCTCACGCTCGCGCTCGACGTCCGCCGGAACCCGGCGCTCTTCGCGCGCGAGGACGTCGCCGCCCGAGTGGACACGCTCGGGCCGGACATTCAGCGCTTCGCGGACGTCCTCGAGGAGGAGCTTCGCCGCGCGGACGCGCGATAACCGCAAGGAGGATCTGATATGTACGTCTACTTCCCGAGCTGTAACTTCACGAAAATGCGCCCCGAGACCGCGAGGAAGCTCCGCGCGCTACTCTCGGAGCGCATGCCGACAGCGGGATGCTGTCGCTTTGACAAAAACGAGTACGCCTCGGGCGAGGTCGGTCTCTACCACTGTCAGGCGTGCCGCGAGACCCTTGACGGGCGTCTCCCGCTCATGAGCGTGTACGAATACTTTGACGCGGACGATGAATTCCCCTTCCCCGACTGCTCCGGTCTCACCGTCGGCGTACAGGACTGTTGGCGCGACCGCGAGCACCCCGAGGTACACCGCGCCGTTCGTAGTCTGCTGAAGAAGATGAATATATCCGTCCGGGAGCCGGAGGACGCGGGGGCAAACTCGGTCTTCTGCGGAAACCTCCACTTCGAGCCGAGGAAGCCGGAGAACGTCGCCCTGCTTGCACAGTACCCGGGAAAGCGGATATTCGAGATGCCGCGCGAGGTCGAGGAGGCCCTTATGCGCGAAGAGGTCGCGAAGTTTGACACTGAGTACATCGTCGCCTGCTGCAACCGCTGTACCCTTGGCATAGAGGCGGGCGGCGGGAAGGCCGTTCATATCCTCGAGCTTGTCATGGGCGACTTTCACCGCTGACACTCGCTGTTTACAAAACCGAACGGACGTAGTATAATATTTCTATAATTTGCGGGCTGTGCGGCAGTTTATTCATTCACAGCCGAAAGGAGCCACAGGTATGGTAATAAAGAACATAAAGATCTGGAGCGACGGCAAGACCGTCGAACACGGCTACATAATCACGGACGGCGACAAAATCGCCGCCGTCGGCGCAGGCGATCCGCCCGCGGGCGGCTACGGCGAGGTCATAGACGGCGCCGGCCTCACCGCCTACCCCGGCTGGATAGACGCCCACACCCACATCGGCCTCATGGGCGACTCGCTCGGCTTTGAGAGCATGGACATCAACGAGGCCGTCGATCCCGTCACCCCGCACCTCCGCGCCGTCGACTCGATAAACCCGATGGACCGCACCCTCGGCGAGGCTGTGGACGCCGGCGTCACCACCGTCGTCACCGGCCCTGGCAGCGCCAATCCGATAGGCGGCCGCTTTATCGCGACCCACACCCACGGCAAGCGGATAGACAACATGGCGGTCAAGACCGAGGTCTGCATGAAGTTCGCCCTCGGTGAGAACCCGAAGCGCGTCTACAACAGCAAGGGCCGTACCCCGACCACCCGCATGGCCACCGCCGCCACCATCCGCGAGGCGCTGTACAAGGCCAAGGAGTACGCCGCAAAGAAGGACGCCGCCGGAGACGACCCGACAAAGCTCCCGCCGCTCGACTTCAAGCTTGAGGCGCTCGTGCCGGTCGTGAAGCGCGAGCTCGTCGCGCACTTCCACGCCCACCGCGCGGACGACATCTTTACCGCGATACGCATAGCCAAGGAATTTGACCTCGACTACACCATCGTTCACTGCACCGACGGTCTCCTGATAGCCGACGAGCTGAAGAGCGAGAATGCGAGCGTCATTACCGGCCCGTCGCTGCACGGCCGCTCCAAACCGGAGATAACGCACCTCAGCTTTGACAATCCCGTCGTGCTCGCGAAGGCCGGCCTCGAGCCCGCCATCTGCACCGACCATGACGTCATACCCGAGCAGTACCTGCCGATGTGCGCGGGGCTTGCGCACTGCGCCGGCATGAGCCGTGACGACGCGCTCCGCGCCATCACCGTCTGGGCGGCGCAGGCCGCCCGCATCGCGGGCACTGTCGGCAAGCTCGAACCTGGCTTCTACGCTGACATCAACCTCTACTCCGGCGACCCGCTCGCCCTCGGCGTAAAGCCCGAGAGAGTCTTTATCGCCGGTGCGAGCGTGAAGTGATCGCAGGACGGCAAAGCATTGCGGAAGCACAGAGCGGTCGCTCTGTGCTTCCTTTTCCGGTTGATTATGTCCAAAACGTGAACATTCCGTAAATCTTTTCGCTTTTTCTGGACAAACCGGGATATGTGTGATACTATTATTTTGGCGTATGGCTCGGCCTGCTCGCCGAATTTATATTTTGTGAGGACTTAAATGAAGATGAAGCTTCCCAACCAGCAGAAGAAGAGGCGCAGTACGATAATCTATCTCGCGATAGTCATCGCTCTCGTGCTGTTCGTGAACCTCTTTATTCTGCCGATGCTGCGCGAGGCGCAGATAACCGACGTCGGCTACGACGTATTTCTTAACTCGGTGGCGGCAAAGGAGATAGACGTCGCCGAGGTCTACGACACCTATATACTCTACCAGCTGAAGAGCGACTCGACTCTCGGCGGGCGCGTCTGCCGCGTCATGCGTATGAGCGGCGAGGACGAGGGGCTTGTCGACAAGCTCTACGCCGCCGGGGTACACTTCACGCCGGTCTTTGAGCAGGAGAGCTGGCTTTCCATTCTTATCAGCTGGCTTCTGCCGATGGTGATAATGCTCCTGCCGTTCTTCTTCATCATGCGGATGATCTCCCGTCAGGGCGGCGGCGGAGCCGGAAGCGCGATGAGCTTCGGAAAGAACACCGCCAAGATTTACGGCGAGGAGTCCACCGGCGTGACCTTTGAGGACGTCGCCGGTCAGGACGAGGCGAAGGAGAGCCTCAAGGAGCTCGTCGGCTTCCTCAAGAGCCCGCAGATCTACGCCGAGATAGGCGCGAAGCTTCCGAAGGGTGCTCTGCTCGTCGGCCCTCCCGGCACCGGCAAGACTTTGCTTGCGAAGGCGGTCGCCGGTGAGGCGCACGTTCCGTTCTTCTCGATAACCGGCTCGGACTTTGTCGAGATGTTCGTCGGCGTCGGCGCCGCGCGCGTGCGCGACCTCTTCAAGCAGGCCATGGAGAAGGCGCCCTGCATCGTCTTTATCGACGAGGTGGACGCGATAGGCAAGAGCCGCAACTCCGGCCAGTACGGCGGCAACGACGAGCGCGAGCAGACCCTGAACCAGCTGCTCAGTGAGATGGACGGCTTCGACAGCTCTAAGGGCGTCATTATTCTCGCCGCGACGAACCGCCCCGAAGTCCTCGACCCGGCCCTGCTCCGTCCCGGCCGCTTCGACCGCCGCATAGTCGTCGAGATGCCCGACCTCGCCGGACGTGAGGCGATACTCAAGGTCCACGCGCGCACCGTCCGCTGCGGCGAGGACGTCGACTTTGGCTCGATAGCCAAGCAGACCGCCGGCGTCAGCGGCGCGGAGCTCGCGAACATCGTCAACGAGGCGGCGATAGCAGCCGTGCGCGACGGGCGGAAGTTCGTCCGCCAGAGCGACCTGCTCGGCTCGGTCGACCTCGTGCTCGCCGGCGCGGAGAAGAAGAGCGCCGTCCTCAGCGACAAGGAGAAGCGCCTTGTCGCCTACCACGAGATAGGCCACGCGCTCGTCGCCGTCAAGTGCGGCACCGAAAACCCCGTCCAGAAGATAACGATAGTCCCGCGCACGATGGGCGCACTCGGTTTCACGATGAACGCGCCGGAGGAGGACAGATACCTCCTCATGCGGGACGAGGCGTTCACCGAGATAAAGAAGCTCTGCGGCGGACGCGCCGCCGAGGAGATAAAGTTCGGCGCGGTCTCGAGCGGCGCTTCAAACGACATCGAGAAGGCCACAAACCTCGCGCGGAATATGGTCACGCGCTACGGTATGAGCGAGCATTTCGACATGATGGGGCTCGCCACCAACCCGAACCCCTACCTCGGGGACGACATGAGCATGCAGTGCTCCCTCGAGACCGCCACGAAGGTCGACGAGGAAGTGCTCGAGATAATCCGCGAGTGCCACTCGGACGCGAAGCAGATCCTCGCGGATAACCTGCCGCTGATGGACTCGCTCGCGACGGCGCTCCTCGAAAAGGAGACGCTCTCCGGCGAGGAGTTCCGCGTCCTGATAGCGGACTACGAGTTCTCGCACGCTCTGCCCACATCGACCGAAAGCGACAACGCTGAGTAATATTTCGGACGTTTTTCACGGAGAGATCATGATTTACACTGTAATTCGCGTCGAAGGTGACTACCTCGTGCTCCGCTCGGATGCGGACGGCTCGGAGAGTCTGCTCGCCCGCGCGCTGCTTCCGGAAGCGGACGAGGGCGACCGGGTGAAGTATGAAAACTTCTCCTACGAGGTCATTTGAGGACCGCCGCCGGAACCCTTCCGGCCGAAAGCAAATACGAAACGGGAGACCGTCGCGGTCTCCCGTTTTTTGTTTCCGGCAGCTCGGCGCCGTGTCCCGCTCCGCGTTTCCGGCGGCTCGGCCGTGTCCTGATTCCTGCGATTTGGTGCGACGCTCTTTCCTGCCCGACAGCGCCGCGCCGCCGAATTTTCGCGCACGGGACGGCTCTCCCCCGCGCAGTCTTTTGTACAGAAAATTTTCGGCGTACCACTTGACAAGTCTTGTTAGCGGTGGTAAACTTAAACCGTAGTTAGCAATAGCTAACTACGGATGCGCCTCACCGCATCCCCGAAACATTCTCCGACTATCCTCCACTATTGACCTCCTCCATACTTTCACTCTCATCCGACCGAAAGGGCGCCGTGCAAGCGGCGTCCTTTCGGTCTAA
Organism: uncultured Clostridia bacterium; assembly: GCA_947585215.1. Taxonomy (GTDB): domain Bacteria; phylum Bacillota; class Clostridia; order Oscillospirales; family JAAYOS01; genus CANRIN01. Next base: position 51,556 of record CANPWY010000001.1, on the reverse strand, counting down.
TACGACAGATCGCGCCCCCGCGGGCTTGCAATCCGCCCTTGAAAGGACTATACTTGACTTACAAAAACATATCGGGAGGACTGCCATATGCTCTTTTCCGCGCATGACAAGATAATCTTTGCCGGCGACTCGGTCACCGACGCCGGGCGCGCCCGTCCCTCGGGCGAAGGTCTCTTCGGCGCTTACGGCAACGGCTATGTCAGCTATATCGCCGGGTTCTTCGACGCAATGTACCCGCAGCTAGACCTGCGCGTCGTCAACCGCGGCGTGAGCGGCGACCGCATAAGTGAGCTCGCCGCCCGCTGGCAGGAGGATGTTCTGGACGATTCTCCGGACTGGGTCGCGGTGATGATAGGCGTCAACGACGTGTGGCGGCGGTTCGACTCGCCGCACTTCCACGAACAGCACCTCACCGTCGAATACTACCGCGAGACGCTCGAGCGGCTCATCGAAACGACTCTGCCGCGCGTGAAGGGCATGGTGCTGATGACGCCATACTACCTCGAGCCCAACCGTTCGGACCCGATGCGCGCAGAGATTGACCGGCGCTGTGAGGTCGTGGCGGAGCTCGCGGCGAAGTACGCGCTCCCACTCGCGGACGTCCAGGCTGGATTTGACCGGTTCATGGAGCACATGTACTCCTCCGTGATAACCTGGGACCGCGTACACCCCAACCACATCGGCTGTGCGCTTATATGCAAGGTGTTCTTCGAGGCCGTCGGCTTCGACTGGAACGGAGGCATCGTCTGACGCGCCGCGCGCGGCGAAATATATTTGCAATATCTCCGCCTCTTCACGCTTGACATCGCGCCGCCGTTGTGATACAATAGTTGAGCTGTAAAGAGGCGTATCCGGGTGTGGCGCAGCTGGTAGCGCGCTTGACTGGGGGTCAAGAGGCCGCAGGTTCAAGTCCTGTCACTCGGACCACATTAGGTTCCGAATTTCCGCGTTTTCGCGGAAATTCGGAACTTTTTCTTTCTGTCCGATTTCCCGCGATGCGCATTTCTAACGGTTTTCTAACAAGCCCCGAATATACTTCCGGAGAGCCTGTCGGCGAGCTCCTTTTTTCGCGCTGTATCAAGGTGTCCGTAAATGTTCGCCGTCATTTGAATGTCCGCATGACCGAGATATTCCTGAACGCCCTTGAGCGTAAAGCCGTTCGACAGGAGCAGACTCGCACAACTATGCCCTGTTTTGCAGCAGCGCAAGCGGCGGTATCCGTCCAATCCTCACCAGTCCGACCCACGCGAACACGAGCAGGAGCGCGAGCGTGCCCGCGCCGAACGCTCCGAACGTCCAGCCCGGCAGCGTCGCCGCGACTTCGCCGCCGGTGACCTCGCCTATCTGCGCTGAGAGGTCGGAGGCAAAGCCGCTCGTCGCGGCGACGGCGAGCGCCGTTCCGAGCAGTACCGCCGCGAGCGCGAGTGCGAACAGTCCGACAAGCAGAGAAGCGTTTGCGCGCGGGACGGGAGTTCCGAGAGCGCGCATTATCGCGTAGTCGTGCTTTTTTCTAATGATGAACAGATACGTTATAAGTACAAGCGACAGCAGCAACGCGAGCGCCATTCCGACAAACCCTATCAGCGACGAGAGCTTCATGAAGTCGAAGGAGGGCTTCGCCGCGGCGTAGCCCTCGTCGTTTATGACGAGCTCGTAGCCGAGAGCGGCGAGCTTGTCCCCGAGCTCGTCCTGTATCAGCGCCATGTCGCCGGGATGCTCCAACTCAAATGAGAAGGTCGAGGGAAGCGGAGCCGGCTCAATCTGCCCCGCCCATGGGCAGCAGGACGCGGGAACGAATATGGTGTTCAGCGCATATGTATAGGGATCCTCCACGTCAAAATGCCCATCCGTCCATATCCCCACAACCTCAAAGGTCTTTTGTAACTCGGGAAGCCCGCGTTCGGTAAGGCGATACTCACCGAAGACGTCCGGACTTGCGGGATACGGAGCCTCGCGGGCAAACACCTTGCCGCTGTGCGTCAGCGTGTCGGCGGTGAGGTTCAGCGTCACCGTATCCCCGACGGCGAGACCGTTGAGCGCGGCGAAGTCCGCCCCGACGATGCAAACGTCCGCGGTCTCTCCCGCTTCAAGAGCCCTGCCGTCCGCAATATACATATCTCCGGATTTGAACTTGTGTATGAGGCTCATGTCCGATGTGTAAACGACTTCGCTTGTGTGAAAATTATGATAAAGTATCCGCATACAGTCGAGCGTGGAGATAACCGGCGCTTCGTCGGAGGACACGGTCGGGATGCCGTACTTCTCCGGTTCTCTCAGCGCCGAGATATAGTCGGTCACTCCGTAGTCGCGTTCGAGACGAGCGATATTTACGACGGGACAGTCAACATAGTCGATAATTACTTTGAAATCGGACTTTTCGCTATCCAATTCCGTATTCAGCGCCAAAAGGTATCTATCTGTGACAGCAAGATCGCCGAATAACCGGCTTTGCAATTCTTTATCAGAACCTATTTCCTTTTCCCACACGCTTATTGTCTGCCCGACATGGATCACCGAATCATCTGCGGCGATAAGCACATCGTCAACAGTAAAAGACGGAACCGCATAGTAACTTTCCGAGTTGGGTCTGGCGATGACAAAACAAGAGTCCATCTCGAAGGTGTTCTTTGTCCAGAACCACGACCAGTCCGAATAGTCCGGGAGCGCGCTGAGCGGCTGTTCGACGACGTTTGTCAGTTCCCCCGAAAGGCCTCCGCTCACCTGTCTTATCTCGCTGCGCGCGACATACGGCGACGCCTCGATGATGCCGAGCACTTCCCGCTCGATAGGGAGTACCGCCGTGCTTTGACGTTCGATATATTCCGCGCTGCCCATGCCCGCGGCGTCCATGAAGTCATAGTAGGAGTTCGTCGTGCGCTGCACGGTTCCGACAGCAGAATACTCCGCCTCGGCGCGGTCGATCTCGCGCACCGTAGCGGCGTACTCCGCGCCGCGCGAAACGAACGCAAACGACGTCGCGAGCAGCAGCACAAACGTCACCATAGTCTTCAGCGGCGAGCGGAACAGCGTGATTATCGAAAGTTGCGGACGCATGGGGACTCCTCCTTTCGTTCTTTCTATTGGTAATATGCAAACAGCGGCGTGTTTTCGGACAGGTTTCGCGAAAATTTTTTGCGCGGAGCAAACCGCGCACCGAATAACATTTCGCTGTTTGATGACCGGATGCGCCGCAACACAACAAAATCTGCAACAAACACCGGCGGGACAAAAAACGTCCCGCCGGTGTTTTGTATGTGTCGAAGCGGCGCGTCACGCGCCGTAGTGCGCCGCGACCTTCTTCAGATTTTCAATTACGGGCAGATGCTGGGGGCAGACGCCCTCGCACTGACCGCACGCCACGCAGTCGGACGCCTTGCCAAACTTGCCGCCGAGGATCTCATAGTTCGAGAAGTTTATCGTCCAACCCTTCTCCTCGAGGTGCTCGCGCATATCCTCGTTGTAGAGCGAGAAATACTGCGGTATCGCGATGTGCATCGGGCATCCCTCGGTGCAGTAGCTGCATCCGGTGCAGGGAATGGCTATCTGCGCGTTTATGATCTCCGCCGCCTTGAAGCAGAGCGCCTTCTCCTCCTCGCTGAGGGGCTTGAACGAGTCCATGCAGGCGAGGTTGTCCTCCATCTGTTCCACGGAGGACATTCCGCTGAGCACGACCATGACGCCCTCGAGGCTCGCGGCAAAGCGCAGCGCCCAGCTCGGGACGCTCATATTCGGCTCGCGCTCCTTGAAGAGCTTTTCCGCTTCCTCCGGCACGCGCGCGAGCGTGCCGCCCTTGACCGGCTCCATCACGATTATCGGCTTCCCGTGCTTCCGCGCGACCTCGTAGCACTCGCGGGAGTGTATCCACTCGCTCTCCCAGTCGAGGTAGTTGAGCTGGAGCTGCACGAACTCCACATCCGGGTGCTTTGTGAGTATCTCGTCGAGCAGCTCCGGCGTGTCGTGGAACGAGAAGCCGATGTGCTTCACGAGGCCCTGCGCCTTCTTCTCCGCGAGCCAGTTGAAGCAGTCGAAGCGCTCGTACTTCGGGTACATGCTCTCCTCTATACCGTGTATCAGATAGTAGTCGAAGTATCCCGCGCCGGTCTTTTCGAGCTGTGCGTTGAATACCTTATCCCGATCCTCGAGCGAGTCGAAGAACCCGGCGTGGAGCTTCGTCGCGAGCGTGAAGCTCTCGCGCGGGTAGCGGTCGACGAGTGCCTCCTTCGTGGCACGCTCGCTTGCAAAGCCGTTGTACATCCACGCCGTGTCGAAGTATGTAAAGCCCTTCTCCATGAACATGTCGACCATCTTTTTCATCTGCTCCATGTCCACCTGCGCCGGGTCGCTCCCGATATGCGGCAGGCGCATAAGTCCGAACCCCAGTTTTTTCATAACGACCTCCGTTGTGCGCGCGGCCGCGTCTCCGCCGCGCCGTAATTTATGAGAACATTATACACCGCCGCCGGCGGAATGGCAAGCGGCGCGCCGTCCCCGCGGGAAATAATTCCGAGGATGAAAATTTGCCTGTCAGTGACAGGCAAATTTGGTGACTTTTTGGGCGGGAAAATTTGCGAAAACCTTTACTTTTTGGCAAAACAAACGAAGAGAAAAACCGCACGGGAATTCTCGAAAATTTTTATGAAAGAGGTCTGGTATTTTCAATTTAATGGTGATATAATTAGGCAAAACGACATATGCGCCGAATTTGCGAAAAGGTAAGATTTTCCGCAAATGCGTGGTCTACCTCGGGAAAGAGTTTGCTCCCGCTTTTCCGCAAACGCGGAAAGGCGGGAGGAGAAGCTTTCTCACGGCTTCTCCGTCTCCTTTCATGCTCTGCCTGACAGCGGCGATCCGGGCTTGCCGCAGCCCGCGATCCCGCCTGTCCGGGCGGAGAACGGGAGGGACGGACGGCCGCAAAAAAGCTCCCCGCGCAAATAATGAATCGAAAGGAGCACGATCAGAAAATGAGGAAAAAAGTATTGTCTCTGGTTCTGGCGCTCTGCATGGTGCTGACGCTGGTACCGGGAACTGCCTTCGCGGCGGCGGAAGGCGGCGGAAGTGAGACAGCGGCGGCTAATTTTGAGGCGTTGCAATCAGCGCTTAATGAAGCAAGCAACACCAAGATCACCTTAACCGGAGATATTGAGGTCACCGCGGCGTTGACCATCAGCCATGATGTTACCATCGTCGGCGACGGCAGCCATACCGTCAAATACGGCGAAAGCTATACCGGCACGATGTTCACCGTTTCAAACGGCGCCGCTTTGACGCTCCAAGGCGTCACCATCGACGCCGGCGGCAAGTGGAGCTTTAATGAGACCAATCTTGAGGAAGCAAAAGCAACTTCGTTAAAATTTCAGGTTCACAATATTACCCAAAAACCTCTCATTACTGCTCAAAGTGATGGGGTCACTTCGACAGCGAACCTGATTGTTGTAGCGGGCGGTACGCTGACTCTGGACGGCGGCACGAAAATCAGCGGATTCTATGCGCCCGGTAATAATTTGGGTGTCGTTTACTCCAATACCGAAAATTCGACGATTGAGATCAAGAATGCGGAACTATTCAATAATACCAGTAATCACGGAGTAATCGTGGGAACTGGAACCAGCTCCAATATCACAGTCAATATATCTGACGGCGCTAAAATTTACAAGAACTATGCTACATTTAACGGCGGACTGTTCGACATCTATACAGGAGCTGTCATGACGATCTCGGGTGGCGAGATCTATGAAAATGTTGGCTACGAGAGCAACGGCGTCGTCTGCATGGCTATCGGCGGAGAACTGGTCATGAGCGGCGGCAAGATTTACGAGAATCTCGGTCTCAAAGGCCCAAACAATGTTTGGGATCAGGTCATCTATGTCCACAGCAAAGGCAAGTTTACCATGAATGGCGGCGAGATCTCTGGAAACACCGGCTGCCGTGTCAGCGCTCTAGCTCAGAACGGCGGCGACGGAGATACGATCGTGCTGAACGGAGGCACTATCCGTGACAATGTCCACTATACCCAAGAGAAGTGGGACGGCGACAGCTGGGGCGATATCGCCATCGGTTCCTTAAATTCCGCTAATATAGGCCCGAATTTCACTTTTGGGGGTAACGTCTACGCCTGGGGCGAAGGAAAGCTGGATACCAAGGGAACGATCACCGGAAACCTTTACCTGATGTCGTTTGAGCAGGCGGGGAAGTATTATTTCCCCGAAGTCACCAATGAAGGCAAGATCACCGGAAGTGAAGTCCGCATTCACGACGGTTCTCTGTTTACGAACGGAACCGAGGGAGAAGTCGAGGCCAATGTCATCATTGAGCACATGCCCGGATATACCGGGGATCAGAAGAGCCGGTTTGACAATAAAGGTTCAATTACCGGCAATGTTACCATCGCAGTCGGCGGCAATGCTGTCAACGAGGGCATTATTACGGGCAATATCGACGTCAAGGCCGGCGGTGAGCTGATCCTTGATGGTGATGGCGCTGTTAAGGGCAATATCACCGTTTATCCCGGCGGCGATATTCGTGCGGTAGAAAATGAAAATGCCAAAATTGACGGCACTATCACTGTAGAGTATAAGGACGAAGCCGACCTCGAGCGTATGCAGGACATCTTCCGCTCTTCCGGCCTCACCGCGAGCGAAGTGGAATATAAGCTCCATGAGCATACTAAGGGTGCTGCGGTTGCAGACGGACATAAAGACCCCACCTGCACCGAGCCGGGTTACGACACCTACACCTGCACGACGTGCCTTGATGAGTATCAGGTAGCGATCGACGCGTTGGGGCATCTGAAGCCGTCGAGCGGGACAGAAAAGAAACCTACTCTCTGCACCGAGCCTACCACAACTGAGTATACATGCGCCCGTCAAGATTGCAATTTTACGTGGGAAGAAGTCACCACGCCCGCCACGACCCATGTTCTCGTACCTGGCGAAAACGGCAGCCTCAAGTGCTCAAATGCCGGCTGCACGTATACGGAGACAATCAGTCAGGGCAGTGATCCTCTCTGTGCGGACGGCAACCACGCCTGGACGGAGTCGGTGACAAAGGCTGCCACCTGCACCACAAAGGGCGAACATACCCTCACCTGCCAGAAGTGCGGCGCGACCCTCAAGATAGACATCCCCACCACCGACCACACCTGGAGCGAACTTAAGGAAGACGCGGACTACAAGGGCGATTCGACTCACACAATCGAACCTGCCACATGCGAAAAGACCGGGCTCCGCACCCTCGTTAAGACATGCACCGTCTGCGGTGAGACCGACGAGGCTTCCCGCATCTTCGAGACCATTCCCATGACCGAGCACACCGCCCCTGCCGATACTTATAAATCAGACGGTACGGGGAAGAAATGCACCGACGAGTTCACCGCGCAGTGCACTGTCTGCGGGCAGGAAGTCGAGTTCCGCGGCATCGCTCACACCTGGGGCACTATCGGCACCAGCAGCGTCTGCTCCGTCTGCGGCGAGACGCGCGACACAAACCAGTACGTGACTATCGACTATCAGTACCCCGGCGCCATGAATCCGCCGCAGTCCGTGATCGACGCTGACCACATCCTCTACGCCCACAACTCCACCGCCTCCCTGTGGAAGCCCGCTGAGGGCGAAGCGTGGCGCGAGACGCTGGATAACGTTCCCGTGGTGTTCATCGGCTGGAGCGAGACATATGTCGAGACACCGTTCACCGCGGCACCCACGGAATCCGATAAGATAGTGACGGAGGTCACTCTGACCGACCGGGAGAAGGTCGTCTACGCCGTGTGGGCTCAGGACCTGAACAGCAACGGTCAGCCCGACTACGACGAAACGAAATACACCATCACGTTTGACATCGGCACCGGCGCCACCGGCACCAAGCCTGCCGACATGACCGGCCTGCTTGCCGGCATCCAGTACAACCTGCCTCAGTCCTCCGATCTGGTAAGTGGCGAAAACGTTTTTGCCGGTTGGAGCACGGCAAGTAACCTCGGCGTTCTCGCCGATCACAGCAAGGACTCCTCTCTGGCGTTCCATTACACTTGGGATCCTGCCACTGAGATCACCGAAAGCAATAAAACGGTCACCTTCCACGCTGTTTACGCGGCGGGGAGTTATAAGACCGGTTCCGCTCAGGTCAGCTATCATGTAAACGGCGGCGTGGCTCAGACCGGCGCTAACGTGACGATCACTGACGGTATCTTCTACACATGCTCGCATTTCCACGCGGTAGGCAGCTCCGTCACCACCGACGATATGTTCTCGGTCGATGCGGCCAAGGACATGATCCGGAGACAGGACGCGACGCTGGTCGGCTGGAGCCTGACACAAATACCTGATCCGATTACCCAGGCTACGGAACTGACTCACTCCGTAACCCTGCTTGAGGGCGGTGCGACCCTCTACGCCGTCTGGGCAGTGGACAAGAACGGCAACGATGTGCCCGATTATCTTGAGGAAGACACGCTGCTCACACCTGTCTGGTATGATAACGCCGATTTGGACGGCACACTGCCGGCCGATGTCACGCCTGAGATCGAAGGTACACTTCCCTCGTCAACTGCTCAATACCATATCGGCGCCTACATCGAGTTCAACTTCTCCGGTACGCTGACCCGGACGGACTATAAAGCGGACGGCTCTGTGTACCATCATTACGTCCAGCTGGGCTGGTCCAAATTCGTCCACGGAGTAGCTAACAACGCAACTCAAGCCGCCAGCTGGCTCCTCACCCCGGACAGCAATCCGACCGGTGCAGCCGGAAAGACCTACCGCTGGCTGCGTGACGCCCGCTCCCAGTACGCCTACGCCGTCTGGGCCATCGACGACAACGAGAACGGCGTGCCGGACTATGCGGACGTCGTTACCCCGCCCACCACGCAGCCCGAGCCGAGCTCTCCGTCGTTCCGTCCCGCTCCGTCCACTAGGTTCTATGACGTCGACCAGACCGCGTGGTATGTTGACGCCATCAACTACGTCGTGAAGAACGGCCTCATGGACGGCACCGGCGAGACGACATTTGCTCCTAACGCTCAGACCAACCGCGCGATGCTTGTGACTATCCTGTATCGTCTCGACGGTGAGCCTGCTGTCACGAAGAACATTCCGTTCAGCGATGTAGCGGCGGGCGAGTGGTACTCCGACGCCATCAACTGGGCGGCGGCGAACGGTATAGTCGGCGGCTACGGCGACGGAACCTTCCGCCCCGACCGCGATCTCACCCGCGAGGAGGCCGCGACGATACTCTATCGCTACGCCGCGTACAAGAAGTACGACGTGACGACGACCTCCAGCCTCACCGGTTACACGGACGCCGCGAGCGTCCAGAGCTACGCGGCCGCTCCGATGAGCTGGGCTGTCGGCACCGAGCTCATCAACGGCACGACCGCGACGACGCTCGCGCCGAACGGTGGAGCCATCCGCGCTCAGATCGCGACGATACTCATGCGCTTCTGCGAGAACATCGTGAAGTAAGCGAACCGTCCGCTAAGCGCACGTACAACAAGGCTGTAAAAACGGGAGGGGCGAAAGCCCCTCCCGACCTTTTGCGGGCAAAATCCGATCTGCGGGTTTCGCCCGCGGACTGTGCGCGGATCGGCAAAGATTTGTTCTCACCGCTTCTCTTTCAAATAATCGGCGCATTGCGCCTGTAGTGCGGAAATATATCGGTTCAGATACTCCCCGATAAAATCCGGATAAAAATAGCACAGCGTGTTCAGGAAATCATCAATATAGTCGTTGCTTATTTCCTGAATTCGCGAAAAAGGTTCCAGGAAATACGGAATACAGCTTTTGTCTTTTGCCTGACAGTTATGAAGGTTAGAGTCGCACTCGCTTTTTTGCAGCACATTTGAAAGGTCGGCGGACAAAAGCTGCTCTTTCACAGCAGTACGCGGGTTGCCCGTGCCGATATCTCTGTCTACCCCTGCCATATAAAGCTGACAGGAGTTGATCGGAAACGCATCCGTTGTATCAATGCGGTAGATTTTGTTGTCCTGTGCGAGGGGTGTTTCAAGAGTGTCTCCTTCCCTAAACATGGCATACATTCCGCAAAAAGAAAAGTATTCCTGCCAGTTGACCGCCATCTCTCGAATCTCAGCGTAGGTTGGCGACGCTATCTTCAAATCCAGGTACCGTATGCCGATTATGTATTCCGTTTTGAAATACGTACGCTTTTCCGCGGGAGAAAGCCGGAACAGGACCGCCCCGGGCATTGTATACCCCATCGCCTGAGCGAGCTTCGTGTATACATACTCATTGCAAGCGCAGTCAGTATGGGCATGCTTAACAACATACCGCTTCTGACGGTTCCCCTTTTGCCGTGCCAACAGCAGGGCTCCGCTGTCACCCGTGTGTCCGAGCGGGCAGAATTTTGAAAATGTAAAATCCGCAGTCTGTACTACGTCGGGGGAGGTGATCGGCGGTTTCGCCTGATTCTCCAGTTGCTTTGATTCCAGCCTCAGATTCATCATGAATTTGTCAAGTCCCGGCCGCATTTTGAAACACCTCCGAACATTTTACCGGTGATCAGCAAGGTGACGTTATCGTAGTTGCGCTGAGCTGAAATGAGCTTTATGTCGGTATATCACTCAGGCTCTTTCACTACATATCATACTTCGATTTGCCGTAAAATTCAACCGCAAAATCAATTTTGCCGGGGGCATACTTTTGACTTTGCGGGCTCCCGAGCCGTGTTTTTTATGCCCCCGTTCAGGCTCCTCCGGACAATGTGCGTTATTGAAACTCAGGTTGACAAGCTCCTGACCGGAATAGTATGAATTGTCAACAGACAAGAAATGCCGGTCTCTCCGCAAACGAGAGAGAAGCCGGCATTTTCCGTGCCAAGATGACAGCGAGGACTTTGTAAGCGGAGCGCGGCTATCGTGGCAGAAGGGACGCGGAAGCCCTGCTCTGTGAGATAAGCGTACTTTTTGCCCCTGGGATTGCGCCAATGGGAGAAAGAGTGTATAATAATAAAAGTTGTATGTACCGGTCGAAAACAGTCGAATTGGGAGGGAAACCCGGTATGAAGAAAACGTGCAGGAGGCTTGTGAGCACCCTTATGGTGCTCCTTCTGGCGTTGCAGACGGCGCCGCTGTCGGCGGTGTCCGGCCGCGCCCAAGCGGCAAACGCCGGGATCATGCCCATCGCGGAGACGACGGTGTCTGCCTCGGAGCTTGGCGAGTTAAATACATACTGGGAACTGGGCCAAAGCGTGTACGTCTATGAGACTGTCCAGGGAACGGGAAGCATAACAGGGCAAAACGCGGTGAAGCTGTACCTGAACGAGAGCACATCGTATGTGTCCCCTATGAGCAACCCCATATCCGGCAATTACGGTATGCGCAATAAGCAGTCGGGCGAATACTGGACGGTGTATAAATACAATAACTCCGGACAATTCAAGAAGTATCAAGGTGCGAACAGCAATGTGTCGCTTGACTATCATATGGCATTTACCGCCAGCGACTATGTCAATATGAGCTATGCACAGCTCGGCTCGAACCTCTACAAGGACGAGGATGGGCGGATATTTTTCAAGGCATACACTTACCTGTCAGACGGCGGTTATTCGACATCGCTATACCGGGCGTACTTTATGAAAACCGGTATTGAAGTGCTAATGAATGGCACCATGAGCTCTTATCCCGATAATGAGAATTATATACACGTTGCCAGCAGCTCGGGGTCCGGCGGGGGCGGCAGTACGGGGAACAAGGTGAGCAGTACCGTGGAGGCGCTGCTCACCCTCTATACCATCCAGCCCCACGCGCCCGTCTACACCGGCAGTGTGCAGATACACCCGATTTACACGGCCGCCGGCGCCGACGTCACCATGGTGGGCGATTATTTCGCCACGGATGCGGGAAGCTATACGATCCTTATGGTGCCCAAGTCCGGCTACACTTGGCAGGACGGCTCCACCGGCCTTAAATCCCTCACCTGGTCCATCGCCCAGGCCGAGCCCACGGGCGAGCTGCCCACGGACTTCACCGTCAACCCCCACAGCACGACGCCCTACGCTCTCACCGGCGGCGGAGCGCTGACGCCGGCGGTGAGAGCGTAGGGCGTCACCTATACCTGCGGCGACCCGGACGTGGGCACCTTTGAAGGGAACGTCTTTCATGCCGGGGGCAAGATGGGCACCGCCACCGTCACCGCTTCCTTCGCGGGGAATAAGAACCTGAAGGCCAAAACCTGGACCGGCACCGTCACCGTGACCCTCTCCGGCGGCATCTATCTGGATGAGGACGGCGAGAAGACCGTCTACCCATCACTTCAGAACGCGTATGACGCCCTGCCGGCGGGCGGAGGAACCATACACGTTCTCGGCAACGCCGCCGTAGACGCGGGTCTTACCACTGTCTCCGGCAAGAATGTGACGGTCGTGGGAGAAGCCGGAGATGTCGAGCCCACCCTGACACGCTCCGGGGACTTCAGCACTTTCACCGTCCAGAACGCCAAGCTGACGCTCAGCAACCTCACCGTCACCGCCGCCTCCGGGCAGGCCGAAAACGGCGGCGCGGTGTACGTGGGCGCCGGCGGGTCGCTTGACATCGGGAGCGGCGTGAAGCTCATCGGCAACAACGCGAGCAGCAAGGGCGGCGCGGTGTACGTGTCCGCCGACGCCGAGTACGTCACCGTGAGCGGCGCCGCCGTGCAGAACAACGAGGCGTCCTTCGGCAACGGCATCTACCTCGAGGACGGCGCGACGGTCACGGTCGCGGGCAGTGTCAGCGGTTTGGGCGACGGTATCGCCATCGGGTACGACGGGAGCAACGCCGGAAACGAAAATCGCGGCACCGTGGACGTGACGGGAACGCTCGATAGCAAGCTGACAGTGGAGTTTGAGAACCCGGCGTCGCAGCTGGGCGGCGGCGTGGTATATGTAAAAAGCAGCACAGGTCTCGACGCCGCGACGCTCAAGAGCAATTTGCTGGTGCGAAATCCGGGGTATACGTTTGACCCGCAAGACCCCGGACTTTTGCTGATACAGGCTGATACCATCGCGGCGGCGCTTAAGCTTTCGGACGGCACATGGAAAGACTATGCCGACCCACAGAAGGCGATAGACGACATTGGCACATCGGTTGATGGCACGGTGTATTTCGCCACATACGCCAACGATCAGAACCACGAACTGGACACCACCGAGGTTTTGATTTCCAAGACGCTGACCATTCCGGCCGGCGCAAATATTACCTTTTCCAGCGTGCAAAAGCACGTTCCAACTTCAAACGTGCCGGAATTCTTGACCGTTGGCGTCACAGTCACCGTCAAGCGCGCCGACGGGAACACGGACGCTCTGGTGAAGGTGGCCGATGGGGCCACGCTCACCCTTGGAAACATCACTCTAGACGGAGGAGCCGTGTGGACGGGCGGCATAAGCATCAGCGACGACGGCTACGGCGGCGCGGGGACGGTCGTGACGGGCAACACCGGCATCACCGCCCACGCCCCGGTGATAGTCAACGCCGGGACGCTGAACATCACAGCCGGCGCGACCGTACAGAATAACGACAACAACTACGCCGCGCCGGGCGCAGGCTTTGGCTCGCAGAACTACGGCGGCGGCGTGCGCAACGAGGCCGGCGGCGTCCTCACCATGGACGGCGGTGCTATCCAAAACTGCTACTCCCGCGAGGGCGGCGGCATCATGAACGTCTGCAAGCCGGACGAGAACGGCAGCTACGCCGGAACGCGCGCCCCATCCGTCACCGTGTCAGGCGGTTCCATCATCGGCTGTATGTCCCAACAGAAGGGCGCGGCGATACAGACCATCTACGGCGGGGCAACGACTGTCGTCTCCGGCGTTGCGGTTATCACCGGCAACAGTTCTCTCAACAATTTGGGCGTCCTCTCGGTTGAGGAGGGCGGGACGCTGACCGTCTCCGGCGGCACGGTTGCGGCCACCACCGGCGACAAAAACGCCCTATACCTTTATAATAAATACAGCGCCGAGGACTACGCAAGCGCCGTCACCAAGCCCTTCATCGAAGGCAAGGCCGTAGGCAAGCTCACCGTCACCGGCACGCCCGGCATCACCGGCAAGGTCCACATCGACGACTCGTGCATTGTGGTGGACACCACGACCTCTTTCGAGGCATGCGCAGACCTGACCGGGTACACCGGAACACAGCTGACGCTGGATTTCACCGGCGGGGGAAAATACTTCGGTCCGATGGCCAAGTGGACAGGTACAGCGCCCGCCTACGCCACGCCCGTCCCCGACGGCGGGACCAATGTCTTTTACCGCACGACGACGGAAGGCGGCACGACGACACTCTCCCGCAGCGGCTACGCGCTGGAGTTTACCCAGACCGAGCCAAACAAGCTGGAGGTTTCCGGTACCTGCGACCCCGCAATTACCGCCTTCACCGTGGAGGCCGATACCCACACAGCGACGCTTACGCTGACCGATGGCGTCGTCAGCGGAACCATCGACTTTACGGGCGCGACGGCGGCGGCATATACGGACACGCGGCTCAAGCCCACGTTTGACGGCGTGGAGCAGGACTTTGCCGGTCCCGAACTCAACGTGCTCCTCTACGACAATCAAACTAAAATCATCACCGCCCCGGAGGGCACCACATACCTCACCGAGGCCGGGGCTTACACGTCCTTCTCCGGCACTGCCCTTCCCGGCGACGCCGCGCTGGACGGAGGCAACGCCACCTTCAAGGTGGACGAAAACATCGTCACCGTCCACATGGGCGAACCGGAGGCGGCCCCGGAGTTTGACGGGGAGGTCGTGACGCTCGCGGACGTTACGAACGCGAGCCTCACGCTCGACGTTCTCGCCGCATACCGGGGTCTTGAATTCCGGCTGTCCCATGAAAGCGGCGGAAGTACGGCGTACACTGCATGGCAGACGCCGGGTACTGACGGCAGGCTCTCCTTTACCGGCCTTTTGGAGAAAACACAGTACACTGTCCTCGCCCGCACGCCGGCGGGGTCGGACACCATACCCAGCGCGGCGGTTCCTTGCCCCGGCGGCGTGTTCGCGACACTGACGGCGGCACAGAACGCGGAAAAATCGGCGTTTGAGGCGGCATATGCTGCGTGGAAAGCCGCAGCCGGCACTGACCCCGCCGACGCTCTCGCGCAATATACAACGCTCGAGGGTACGTTTACCGGCACCACAGACGTCGTGACCGATCTCGCCCTCAATGAGGTGACGGAGCTGGAGCGGGAGCGCCTCGCGGAGCTGGAGGCGGCACGGGACAGACTGGCCGCCGATACGTGGCTTGACGAGTACCTTCCGGCGATGAAGGATGCGGTGCAAAACCCCGCACCGATGGGCACGAAGGAAACGGTCGGCGATGGTGTCGACGCCTATAACGACCTTCCCGAGGGCGCGAAGGCTCTGGTGGATGACGCCCTGGCGAGTCACCAGTCCAGCGGGGAGAGCGTGCCCCTGCCGGATCCCCTCACTGCCTACCGGAGCCTGACGGCGGCGGAGATACGGAGCAAGGCGGCGGAAACGCCGGGTCTGGAGGACTTCTGCGAGACCTACGCCAACTCCGTTCAGGGCGCGGCGGATAAGAAGGCCGTGGACGATGCCATGGCGAGCTTCACTGACGCCGTCGTGCCGGCGCAGAACGCACAGAAAAAGTATAACGATTTTGTCGCCGCGAATGACCTGACGCCCCGCGCCAAAACTTTGGCCGGGCAGGCGCTGGAGCAGACCTATGACGACATCGCCGGCGCGGCGGGGGATACAGATAAGATGGACGACGCGGTGAGCGCCCTCGACGGAGCGTTGACCCACGCCAAGGACGCCGGCGAGGCATTCCAAGACTATCTGGAGAGCCGCGAGGCTCTCACCGGCGAGGCGCTTCCCGTGGACGCTCATACAGGTCTGCCCACCGGTACCGACGCCGCCGCCCGGGAGGCCGTGGACACGGCCTTCGCGCTGGCGGAAGCGGCTGATACCGCGGCGATGAACGCGCTTCTGCAGGAGAAGGTGAACGCGCTCCTTGACGAGGCCTGGAAAAACAGCTCCTCCGCCGTGCAGAAGCTCGTGGAGGAAGGCAAAGCCGCCGTGCAGGAGGCCGTCGACGCCGCCGACGCCGTCGGGGCGCTCGCCGACCTCTCCGCCGTGGCTCGGGAGACTAAGAACAAAATAGACGCACAACAGGCGTCGGAGCAGGCCGCCGCCAACGCCGCCGCTCTGGGCAGCTACAAGGCCGCCGCCGAGAGGCAGATCGAGGCGCTGGCGGCGCAGTATGGCAACACAGAGATGTACGAAGCGGCTCGGGAGGAGCTTGCGACGCTGAAAGCATCGGCGTTGGAGGATGTCCGAAACGTGACCCTCTCCCGCGGCCTTGCCGCCGCGCGGCAGACGCTGGACGATATAGTGGCCGAGGCGGCGACCGCCTTTGCCCTGAAGGCCGCCCAAGGACAGGCTCAGAAAGAATATCTGGACGGTGCGGAAAACCTCACGGGCGCCGTCCCCGACCCCGCCGCCTCTCCCGCGAAGGAGGCTCTGGCGGCCATAGGACAGGCGCAGGACACGTCGGCCATGAACGACGCCCTCCGGGATGCTCTGACCTCCGCGGCCGAGGGGCTTGTGAATCGGACGGAGGACTCCGACGCGGTTCAGGCCTTGGTAGATACAGTCATAGAGAACATGAGTAAGGCAACAGCTGCCGCCGGAGAGGGCAAGATCGCGTCCTTGGCGGAGCTGACAGAGACGCTGAGAGCCGATTTGGAGGCTCAGCGCAAGACTGAGATCGCCGCCGCCCAAACGGAATACCTCGCCGCCTACAACGCCATAACGGGTGAGAGCGTCACGGACCCGGAGGATCCGAGGGTCGCCGAGGCTGTGGAGGCCATCGGCGCGGCGCAAAACTGCGCCGCGGCAAACGCGGCTCTGGCCGAGGCCGTAGATGCGGCGCTGGAAGCTCTGAAACAGCCCGGCGACAATGCCCGGGTCATCAAGGCCATTGACGACGTCCGGGAGAGCGTGGCCGCAAAAATCGCAGAGAGCAGCGGAACGATAGCGGAGGTCGCCGGTCTCCTTGGGGACGTCCGCGCCGAGGCGGAGGCTCTGAGAAACTCCGCCCAGACGCCCGCAGACTCCGAGTCTGCCGAGCCCACGCCGACCAACCCCGAACCCACCGACTCCGAACCTAACGACTCCGAGTCAAACGACTCCGAGTCTAACGATTCCGAATCCGCTGATTCCGAACCCACTGATTCCGAGTCAAACGACTCCGAACCCGGCGCCACAGAACCCACGCAGCCCGATTCCTCCGGCACGGACGGCTCGGACGAACCCGACCGCCCGGAGTCCCCGGACACATCCGGCGAGGACAGCGCCGAAAGGGCGGCCTTCGAGGAGTTAAAGACCCGGCTTCTGGACGAGGCGGAAAAGCTCCTGCGGGAGCATGACGGCGAGTTCGTCCGTGAGGTCTTTGACCGCTGTATCGGCGTGCTGAAAGCCGTGGAATTTGAGGCGAGCGCCCCGGATGAGAGCTTTGACAGCCTCCGGGCGGCCTATGAGGATGTGGAGCTTGAGACACGGCAGGCGCAACGCCTCCAGCGCTTCGAGAACAGCGCGAAGGCCGCGATCGCTAAGGCAAAAGAGACCGGCCGTTACGACGGCGAGGCTTTGGACGGGCTTCTCGATACATACACGAACTTGGCCGCCGGTCTCCCCGCCGAGGGAAGGGACGGCGACCCTCAGAGCGACATGGACGCCCTTTACGAGGAGTTTACGGCGGAGCTGGACGCTCTGCGCGAGCCGCCGGCGAGCCGCTGGTGGACCCTTATCGGCCTCGCGGCGCTCTTTGCGGTCTGCGTCGCCGCACAGCTCCTATTCAGACGTAAAAACGAAAAGCAAGACAATGCCGGGAGGTGAACGAAGTGGAGGAATATAATCGCCCCGTGAGCGAATACGCACGGACGCCGGAGGAATCCGTCTCCTGCCCGGAAAATCCCCTGCCGTCGGAGGATAGGGACGTTTCCGAGTGGCGGGCGGCGGAGGAATACCCACGTGGCAGACCGAGAAAAAAGAAAAAGCGCGGCCGCACCCTCCCGCCCGCTGTGGGAGTTGTGGCCGTGGCGGCTATCATAGTCATGGCGGCCGCTGGCGGTCTTCTGCCGCCGAGAGCGGAGGCAGACATCGTCTTCTCGGACAGTACGGACACCGCCATCACCTTCAACGTGGACGTGACGAAAAGCGGCGGCGACCTCTCCGCCCTCGTGTACAACGACTTCACGCGCCGTTCCTTCCCACTGGCGGAAGGAGAAAACAGTCTCACCGCCGCCGAGCTCACCCCCGGGATGAGCTACACCGTGGCGGTGGTCATGCCCTCGGCGCTGGGGGATATAACTCTGGACGAGCAGACCGTCTCCACGAGCGAGCTCCCGCCGGTGACGAGCTTTCTCGGCATCGAGCACGAGTGTACCTGCAACGTGGACGGGTACTTCCACTTCACCATGTCCCTTGTGGATGAAAACGGTTGGTGGGACAATTTCCGGGCCACACTGACCGACGAGGACGGACGCGTGTCCGAGTGCGTTTTTACGGGCAGCCCCACGGACGAGCAGAAAATAGACGTGGCAATAAGGGCGGGGCTCCTTGGCCGGACGGCGACCTTCACCGTCACCTGCGAGACATCCGACCCATCCGCGCACCAAAGAGAACTGGTCCTCTACACGGCTAAGGTCAAAATATAAAAAGGAGAGCAAAGACAATGAAAAAGAAACCATCCATCGGAAAGATCATCCTCATAGCGCTGTTTGTGACCGTCACGGTGGCGGCGCTTGTGCTCACGCCGTACATCTACGGGGAGGAGTCGGTATTCAACCGCTCCGTGAGCGGCAACTACGTTATCCAGACCGCTTGGCAGAAAATCCCCGCGCTGATAAAGAGCATCCAGATAATCACCGTGGCGTTCGTTCTGTCCACGGTCATTCGCCGGCTGATTGACCGCATGTTCCGGGGCAACAACCGGGGCATCACCGTGGCAAAGCTCGTCAACAGCTTCCTCCGGTGGATAATTCTCATCGCCGGCGCGCTCATGGTGCTCGGCGCATGGGGCGTCAACACCGCGACGCTCATCGCAAGCGCCGGGATATTGTCTCTCGTCATCGGCCTTGGCGCGCAGAGCCTTGTGGCGGACATCATCGCGGGGCTTTTCATCGTGCTTGAGGGCGAATATCAGGTGGGCGACATCGTCGTCATCGACGACTGGCGCGGCACCGTGCAGGAGATCGGCGTGCGCACCACGAAGATAGTGGACGCCGGCGGCAACGTGAAGATCATCAACAACAGCGCCATCAGCACCATCGTCAACCAGACGCAGGAGCTCTCCGTGGCCAAGTCGTACATCAGCATCGAGTATGGCGAGTCCATCCCCCATGTGGAGCGGGTGATAAGCGAGAACCTGCAGGGCATCCGCGAGCGCATCCCCTCCATCGTCGACGGCCCGTTCTACAAGGGCGTCAACGCCCTTGCGGCCTCCAGCGTGGACCTTCTCTTCGTTGCCAAGTGCCGCGAGGAGGACGTCTATCAGGTACAGCGTGACCTCAACCGCGAGCTCAAGCTCATGTTCGACCAGAACAACATCAACGTCCCGTTCCCGCAGATCGTCCTCAACCAGCCCACCGTCTTCGAGGACCAGCCCGAGACCGCCGGAGACACCCGCTCCTTCGTGGACGACCAGCGCCGCCGCTCCAAGGGCATCGAGGAAAAGACAAACTGAGCCTATATGTAAAGGAACATCGTCGGAACAACAAGAGCGCCGGTGCGCATTGCTTAGAATATAAAAAAGGGGCGATTTCCGCGTTCGCGGAAATCGCCCAAAATTTTCATCAAGGACCCCCGACGCCCCGCTTGCCGAGAGTGTATCAGTCTATGGGGTGGAACGAATAGCAGGTTCCCTTGCCCGACAACATATTCAGCATAAAGTTCTTGTTGTCTATATGTGGACAGTTCGGGCCGTTATGTACGCAATAAGCGCAGCTGCCCGTCGGTATCTCCGGGGTGACGCTGCCCATCAGCTCGCCGCCGGTGACTTCTTCCAACGTCTTTTCGTCGAGCTTCTTTTCGTCATTCAAGGGTGTTCCTCCTTTTTTCATGATTTGGGAATAAACTGGTAGCATCTTTCCTCGCCTGACCTTTTTTTCATCAGGATATCTATGTTACTTCTATAGGGGCAGTCCGGGCCGCTGCACGCGCAATCGTTGCATCCTCTCGACGGCAGATCCGGGCTGGCATTGCCCATCAGCTCCCCGCCGGTGACTTCTTCCAACGTCTTCTCGTCCAGCTTCTTTTCGTCGTTCATTGTTTTTTCCTCCTTGTCCTTATATTATATAGGCTGTTTTTCCCGGCAGATTGCGGCGCCGATTTTATAGGTGTTGTACATCTCGATCGGGCCGTCGTAGGGGCAGTTATCCCCCTCGAATCTGGCGCACTGCAAGCAGTTGTGATGCATAAAAATGTCTACGAAGGTCCTGAGGTCTGTGAGATAATCGCCCCCGCCGGTGACGTCCTCCAAGGTCTTGTCGTCCAAGGCCTTCTTTTCGTCGTTCATTGTTTGTTCCCCCTTGTCAGGTTCTGGGGATGTACGCGAGGCATTTTTCCTCGCCTGACCTTTTCTTCAACAGGATACTCAAATTGTTAGAATAAGGGCAGGTGACGGCGGTACACGCGCATTCGCTGCAGCTTCCGGCGGGTATATCCGGGTCGCCGGTACTAAGCAGATCCCCGCCGGTGACTTCCTCCAAGGTCTTCTCGTCGAGCTTCTTTTCGTCGTTCATTGCTTGTTCCCCCTTTGCGATTTGTTTTGTCAGCGGAGCGTCAGGATGTCTTCATAGCCCGTCTGCTCGAAGATGGAGCGGACGAGCTCGTTTGCGCCGGTGACGACTACGTTTCCCGCGCCGAGGCGCTTCGTCATGATGAGCAGGACTCGGAGTCCAGCGGAGGATATGTACTCAAGGCCGCTCATATCCACCGTCGCGGCGGTGAGCGTGTTCTCCCCGGCGACCTTCTCAAAGGCGGCGAGGAACTCCGGCGCGGTGAGCGAATCCACCCGGCCGCGCAGGGTGACGGTGAGCTCCGTGCCGTTCACGGCGGTCTCGACGCCGAACGCGCCGCCCGTCTCCCGGACGGGCTCCTTCCAGTCCGGGTCAGGGGTGATCTCCCAGACCGTCAGGCCCGCGTACAGATTTTTCATCGACTCGCGCTGCTGCTCGTTCAGCCGGGAGAAGACCTTCAGCTCGGGCATGTACTCGCCCATGGGGAGCGGCTTCGCCTTCAGGCCGTTTTCGGAGAGAAGGGCCGTCGCCTTCTCAAAGCTGTCCGACTCTCCGAAGCGCATCACCAGATCGTTGTTCCCCACCGTCACGTCCGACTGGGTGGACAGGGTGTTGAAGGCGCTCATCATGTTTTTGATGGCCTCCTCGCCCATCACGGCTCTCAGCGTTCCGATGGTGCGCTTGCCAGCCTCCGGGTCGGGAGTGAGCCAGCGGCCGCCGAACTCCGTAAGCACCCGGCGCACGTTGGCGCAGAGCTGCCGCACCTCTGACTGGGTGAGGTAGGTCAGCGTTCCCTCGCTCGTGAGGCACACCGGCCCCTCCACGCCGTTCAGAGCGGCGCGCAGAGAGTCGTAGTTTGTGAAGTCCGCCGCCTTGTACTCCGCGGGGGCGGGGCGGTTTTTGCCCGCAAGCAGCTTTTTCATCAGCGGAGCCATATCATCGATGACGATGGGCAGGTCGCAGCCGATGAAGCGCTTGGCGGAAAGCCCCTCCCACAGCGCCCGGGGAGTGTAGCCGCAGCCAAGGTCCACGACAGTCTGCTCCGGCACGGCGGCGAGAAGCCGGTTCATAGTTTCGTGGAAGGCGTCTACCTGCGCCATCATGCCCAGACTCAGGGCGCTCTTCTGCCCCTCCCCGAACGTCTCGTCCGGCTCGATGTGCAGCTCGCCCGCCATCATGGCCGCGTTCTCGTCCCCGGCTCCCATGAGATATACCAGGGTCGATTTCGCCGAGTTATATGAGGGGTTGGTCCTCGCTCTCAGTTCGTCCATTTTGATGCCGTCCTTTCCGATGAGTTTGTAATTTTGCGGTAAGTCTAAATCAATTCAGTTTAAGTATCCGAAACTTCGGAGCGGTTGTCAATGGGTTTGTCCCGAAACGACAAAATCACGACTCGAATTGCATGTTTTCCGCCTCTTGACGGCTCTCACAGGGTGAAGATGAGTCGGTTCTCGCCGTCCGTATAGGTGTGCTCACAGCTCTGAACGGCGGCCTGCACCAGCTTGACGGACAGCTCGCCCCCCTCCTGCATGGGGTCGAAGTCCGCGCCGCTCCATATGAAGCGCATGGTGAGGGCGTCCTCCTTTTCGGAGTATTCCACCGCCACGTCCACCGGGAAGGAGGCGCCCAGGTTGGGGACGATGCTCTGGGCCAAAATCTCCTCGTACACGGTCTGCATACCCAACACACGCTTGCGGCCGAGCAGGTTCTTCTCGCCGAACCGGCGGAGACTCTCGGACTGTCCGATGAAGTCGTAATCCGGGGACTGCGCCGAGAGGGAGAGGGTCTTGAGCCGCCGGACGAAGACGCGGGTCCGGTCCTTTTTGGGGTGGTCGAAGATCTCCTCCGGGGTGCCCTCCTCGAAGATGACGCCCTGATCCATGTAGAAGATGCGGGTGGACACGTCGTGTGCGAACTGCATCTCGTGGGTGACGATGAGCATGGTGAGCCCCTCCGCCGCGAGCTGCTTCATGACGCTCAGCACCTCGCCCACCATTGTGGGATCGAGGGCGCTGGTGGGCTCGTCAAAGAGGACGACCTCCGGCTCCATGGCAAGGGTACGGGCGATGGCCACGCGCTGGCGCTGGCCGCCGGAGAGCTCGTCGGGGTAGCGGTCGGCCTTCTCCGCCATGCCGACCATGCGCAGAAGCCGCATGGCATTCGCCACCGCGTCCTTTTCCGGCACGCCTTTGAGGAGCATGGGGGCCAGAATGATGTTCTCCATCACCGTCAGGTGGCCGAAGAGGTTGAAGGACTGGAACACCATGCCCATCCTCCGGCGCACCGCGCTGAGCTCCTTGGGCTTTGCCGTGGTCAGCTCCCGGCCGAAGGCAAGGATACTGCCGCCGGTGGGCGTCTCCAGCCTGTTGAGGCACCGCAGGAGCGTGCTCTTGCCGGTGCCGGAGGGGCCGATAATGGTGACTACGTCGCCCCTATGTATCTGAGTGTTCACGTCCTTCAGGGGCGTGACGTTGGGGTAGACCTTTTCAAGGTGAGAGATGGTGATAAGGGGCTCGTCCGTGTCCGCACCCGTGTCCGCGAAACCGGCGGAGGCGGGGGCAACAGCGGCGGCGTCCAACCCGTCGAAGGTCCTCCGGGGCCGGCGCTTGGGATCCAGCCGCTTTTCCGCGATGCTCAGCACCGAGGTGAGCAGCCACGCCAACAAGAAGTAGATGACCGCCGAGGCAATGAGCGGGAAGAACGCCTCAAAGGTGGCGCTGCGGATAAGGTCCGTCACACGCGTCAGATCCTGCACCGCGATATAGCCCACGACGGAGGTCATCTTCACGAGGGAGATGAATTCGCCCCGGTAGACGGGTAAAACATGCCGCGCCGCCTGAGGCGCGATGATCCGCGTGAAGGTCTTCACCCTGTCGAAGCCAAGAGCCGCGGCGGCCTCCCGCTGACCCTCGTCCACGGCGGCGATGCCCGTGCGCATCATCTCCGAGACATAGGCCGCGAAGTTGATGGAGAAAGCCACGATGGCCACCATCACGCCGCTGATGTTCACCCCGGCGAAGACGATGTAAAAGAGTACCATCAGCAGCACGAGCAGCGGCACGCCCTGAATTACCCTCACAAGGCACGCCACGGCGCCGGAGAGAACGCGGAAGCGGCTCCGGCGGGCCATGCACATCCCGAAGCCTAGGATCGTGCCGAAGACGGCGGAGAAGAGGGAGATAACAGCCGTGACACCGAGGCCGGAGAGGATCATCTCCCACCGGTTTTCCCGGATGAAGGTCTTTTCAAAGCTGATGGCGAGGCGCTCAAAGAAGCTGCCGTCCTCGGTCTCCTCGCCGCCGGCCACCGCCACCACTACGCCGCCGGTGTAGTTGGGTTCGGTGAAGTTCATCTTCTCCGCCCGCTCGTCGGAGACGGTGATGCCCCCGGCGCCGATGTCGTACTTTCCGGCCTCCATTCCCGCCAGCATGGTGGAAAATTCCACGATCTGGATATGTAAACCGTAGCCGTATTCCTTGCAGAAGCGGGTCACGAGGTCCACGTCGTAGCCCATCAGACGGTTATTTTTCATGTAACTGAGCGGCTCCATGCCCGGCGCGCCGGCGTATTCAATGGTGCCGTTCGTAGCGGGCAGGTCTGCCGGGTCCTCCACCGTCTGCGCCTGCTCGTCCGTACCGAACCAGACGTCCTCGATCTCCTCGAGGGTCCCGTCGGCGCGGATTTTCGCGAGGAATTCGTTGAACTCATCCCGGAGCCGCGCGCCCTTGTCCGTCTTTGGCATGGCAATGGCGTAGCTGTCCTCCCGGAGCATATCGGGAAGCCACGTGACGCCGCCGACCTCCGTGCACAGCACCCGGGCCACCGGCTCGTCTATTAAAAAGCCATCCAGCTTATTTTGCTTCAGCGCCTCCGCCATGTCGGAGTAGTTTTCGTAGTAGAGCTTCTCGGTGTCATGGAAGGTGCTGTCTATGATATCGTCAAAGGTGGAGCCGATGGCGACGCCGAGGCGCTTGCCGTCGAGCTGGGAAAGCTCCGTGATGGCCTGCCCGCTCTCCGCCTCGCCGGAACGGACAAGAAAGGCGGTCTCGGAGGTGTAGATGGGGTCGGAGAAGTCGATTACTTCCTGTCTCTCCGGCGTGACGTTCAGGTTCGTCATGACGCAGTCTATGACGCCGGTCTCTGCGGCGGCGATGACGCCGTCAAAGTCGTAGAGATTGAACTCCACCCCCACCCCCAGATAGGCGGCAAGGCGGGTGGCCATCTCGATGTCGAAGCCCCAGAGCTTGTTGTCCTTGTAGTAGCTGAAGGGCATCACAAACCCGGTCGTCCCCACCGTCAGCGTGACCTCCGGGTCCTCGGGCAGGGGGATGTCGGGCATTGTTTCGTCGGCCTTCTCGATCCACCGGAGCTTCATGTCGTCCAGCGTCCCGTCGTCCCGGATGGAGGCGAGAAAGGCGTTTATCTTCTCCACAAGGTCGGGGATGTCGGTCTTACGGGAGACGCCGATGGCGATGTCCGTGATGTCCCCCATGGTCTCATCCAGTATCTTGACCCCCTCGAGGCCGCCGGAGATGGCGTAGCGGAGCATGGTGGCGTCAAAGGCGAAGGCGTCCAGCTTCCCCTGCTGTACCGCCATATACGCGGTGGCGCTGTCGGAGTAGCGGCTGATCTCCACGTTGTGGAAGTTCTCGGTCACCGCCTTGTCGCCGGAGGAGCCCATAGCCACGCCCACGGTGTGCCCGGCCTTGTCAAGCTCGGCAAGCGTCTCAATCGCGTCGTCCTTCTTGCCGCAGGCCGTGAGCAGGCATAGAAGCATCAGCACCGCCAGCGCCAACGCTCCCAGCCGCACCTTTTTGGAATATCCCTTCATTGTCGTTCCTCCTTGTGTTTTCTTCAAAAAAGTAAAAAGAGGCCATCTATAAGGACGGCCTCTTCCGTCACGGTAGGCGGATCGGGAGATTCCGGTCAGCCCTGTTTTTCTTCTGCCAGCGCCGTTGATTCGGAGGCAACCTCCTAAAATTTTCCTATTATCGTTCGCCTCAGAACATCTCCTTCTCGGGGCAACTGCCGTACCTTCCCAATTTCTCAACTGTCTTCTCTATTGAGCCGTAGGGACAGGTCCAGTCAATAATGCGGCGGCAATAATTGCAGTTATTCTGCATAAAACATTGGACATCTGAAGCTCTGATTCCGCCGGAGACCTTCTCCAGAGCCTCTTCGTTCAGGGCGTCCGGCGCCGTTTTCTTCTCGTCAGTCATGTTTTTTCCTCCTTCAGGGTTATTTGTCGGTTGTCACGGACTCGCTCGAGACCGGGAAAGTGAAATAGGTGTCCGGGTAGGGCTCGTCGGCTAATGTGAAGTGCCACCACTCCTCGGCCAAGGGGTTAAAGCCGTTAGTCACCATGATGTCCCGGAGAATATTGCGGTTTTCGATTTGTTCCGCCGTCAGGTCCCCCACATAGTCGGGGTGGCTGAGCTCCCCGAAGTAGTCGAAGGTGCCGCCCATGTCCAGCTCCTTGCCTGCGGCCATGTCAAAGAGGGTCAGGTCCAAAGTGCTCCCCCGGCTGTGGCCGGACTTGGCGGCGATGTAGCCCTGTTCAAAGAGGACGGACTTGTCAAGCTCCGGGTAAAAATACGCCTTCATGCGGGTGTCGTCCGTGTCCTCCGCCCACTCCACGAAGTTGTCCACCGCCGTCTGTGGGCGGTAGGCGTCGTAGACCTTCAGGCGGTATCCCTGTTCCATCGCGTCGGCGGCCGCGCCCTTCAGCGCCTCCGCCGCCTCGCAGGTCAGGAGGGCGCACGGCTCCTCGTAGCCCGCTATTCTGTCGCCCACGAAGTTGTAGGTGGAGTAGTAGCGTATCTCCAAGATAACGTCCGGCACCGCCTCCGCCAGCGAGACGAAGCCCGAGGCGTCCTCCGGGGAGACGCTCTTTGTCTCCGCCTTACCGCACGCACCCAGAACCGGGAACACCGCCAGCGCCAGCGCCGCCAGCCGTATGGCATGTTTTTTCACAGCGGACATCTCTTTTCCCTCCCCACGGTCACCGAATTGTCAGTATGTCGTCATAGCCGGTCTGCTCGAAGATGGAGCGGACGAGCTCGTTTGCGCCGGTGACGGTCACGCTGCCCGCGCCGAGGCGCTTTGTCATAATGAGCAGGACGCGGAGCCCGGCGGAGGAGATGTACTCAAGACCGCTCATATCCACCGTCGCGGCGGTGAGCGTGTTCTCCCCGGCGACCTTTTCAAAGGCGGCGAGGAACTCCGGCGCGGTGAGCGAGTCCACCCGGCCGCGCAGGGTGACGGTGAGCTCCGAGCCGTTCACGGCGGTCTCCACGCCGAATTCGCCGCCCGTCCGCACGGCGGGATCGCTCCCGGCCCCGTCCGGGGTGATGGTCCAGAGGTTGATGTGCTCCATAGCCTGCCGGGCAAGCTCCGTCCGCTCGGGGTCCAGACTCCCGAGCCTCGGCATCCGCTCCGCCACAGGCGACAGCTCTGCCTTCAGGCCGTGGGCGCGGAGAGCCTCCTTCGCCGCGGCGAACTGCTCCGGCGTGCCCCGGACCAGCATCACGTTTCCAAATGTTACGTCCGCCTCGCCGCTGAAGGTGCTTTTGGTGGCGTTCAGGGCGGATTGAGCCTTGTCGCCCGCCATGGCTTTGAGAACCTCGCTCATGTTGGCGCTTCTGCCCAGAGCCTCCACAGCCGCCTTTGCCTTGGCGGAGTCGTTCATGACCACCATGGTCATAGATATGTACACGCGGCTGACCTCCGGGTCCTGAGTGATCCACACGCCGCCGAACTCATCCAGAATGCGGCGGATATTGTCCATCAGGGCGGCAAGCTCCGGCTCGGTGAGGTACATCAAAAGTCCCTCGGTAGTGATGCACAGCGGCCCTTCGACCCCTTCCAGCGCCGCCCGGAGAGAGGCGTAATTTGTGGCGTCCACGCCGCGGTAGGCTACTTTTCGCTTCTGACCCCGCTCGGCCAATATTTTCTCCACCAGCGGGCCCATCTCGTCCGTTACCGCCGGCAGGTCGCAGGCGATGTAGCGCTTATAGGCGATAAAGCCCTCCAAAGCCCGGGGCGTATAGCCGCAGGGCAGGTCCACAACGGTCTTCGCGCCCGTAGCCTCGATAAAGGCGTTCATGGAGCGATATCGCAGCTCCAGAGTGGCGACGTTGGACCGGCTCATAGCCTTTTTCCCCTCGTCGCTGTAGGTCACGCCCGCCAGATCAAGACCCAGCCTCGCCGCCATCAGGGCGGCGTCCGCGTGGCCCGCCTCAGCCAGCTGCAGCAGCGTGGCCTTGGCCGTGTTGAATACGGGGTTGGTTTCCTCTCGCAATTTTTGAATGTTGTCCATGATAGGAGTCTCCTTTTTATTTACGCGCTATCGCCGCGGTAAACCGCTTTTTCACCGCGACCGCCTTTTTCTTAATGATATTTGCTGTACATGTAGTCCACGCAGTAGTAGACGCCCCCGCTGACTACGGCGTGGATGCAGTGGGAGCAGGTCATTTCGGTGCCGTCCTCCCGGCCGAAGAGCGGGCAGGTGTGATTGGCATCGACCACCGGGACGTGCAACTTTTTGATCGTCTCCTCAGGTATCTCCAAGGTGCCGCCTGAGACCTTCTCCAGGTCTTTCTCGTTCAGTTCCGCCATATTTATCGCTCCTTTTTGATAGGTTCATTGAATTGTCAGGATGTCGTCGTAGCCCGTCTGCTCAAAGATGGAGCGGACGATCTCGTTTGCCCCGGTGACAGTCACATGGCCCCCGCCAACGCGCTTTGTCATAATGAGCAGCACCCGCAGACCGGCGGAGGAGATGTACGCAAGCTTCGACATATCCACCTTCGCGGCCGTCAGGGTCCTCCCCTCCGCCGCCTTTTCAAAGGCCGCCAGGAACTCCGGCGCGGTGAGGGAGTCCACCCTGCCCTGGAGGGTGACGGTGAGCTCCGGGCCGTTTATGGCGGTCTCCACGCCGAAAGCGCCGTCCGCCTCCGGGCCGGACCCGCTCC
The DNA here is from genome assembly GCA_947585215.1 of uncultured Clostridia bacterium. GTDB lineage: Bacteria > Bacillota > Clostridia > Oscillospirales > JAAYOS01 > CANRIN01. Next base: position 22,836 of record CANPWY010000001.1, on the reverse strand, counting down.
CGGCCCCGTCCGGGGTGACGGTCCAGAGGTTCACCCGCTCCAGGGCGTGACGCGCGATCTCCGTCCGCTCAGGGGACAGGCTTTGAAGCTCCGGCATCCGCGCCGCCAGGGGCGTCAGCTCCACCTTAAGGCCATGGGCGCGGAGAGACTCCTTCATTGCCGCCTCGGCCTGCTCCGGCCGGTAGCTCAGGACATTGCCGAATTTCACGTCCGCCGCGCCGCCAAAGGTGTTTTTGGAGGCGTTCAGGGTGGACTGGCCCTGGTCCCCCGCCATGGCCTTGAGGACCGTACCCATGTCGGCGCCGTCGGCCAGGGCCTCCATAGCCGCTTTGGCGGCGGCAGGGTCGCGGCTCTGGGCCGCCACGGTCATCGCTATGTACACCCGCCCGACCTCCGGGTCCTGGGTGATCCACACCCCGCCGAATTCTTTCAAAACGCGCCAAACGTTGTCCATGAGGGCGACAAGCTCCGGCTCGGTGAGGTACATCAAAAGTCCCTCGGTGGTGACGCACAGCGAGCCCTGGGCCCCCTCCAGCGCAAAGCGTAGGGAAGCGTAGTTTGTGGCGTCCACGCCGTGGTAGGCAACGTCCCGCTTTTGGCCGCGCCGGGCCAATATCCCTTCTATCAGCGGACCCATCTCCTCCGCCACCGCCGGGAGGTCGCAGGCGATGTAGCGCTTATCCGCGATAAAGTCCTCCAGGGCTCTGGGCGTGTAGCCGCAGGGCAGGTCCACGATAGTCTTTGCGCCCGTGGCCTCAATGAAAGCGTTCATGGAGCGGTAGCGCAGCTCCACGATGGCAACGTTGGACTGGCCCATTGCCGTTTTTCCCTCGTCGCTGTGGGTCATGCCCTTGAGATCAAGGCCCAGCGTCTCCGCCATCATGGCGGCGTCGGCGTTCCCCGCCTCCGTCAGATGCAAAAGCGTGGCCTTGGCCGTGTTGAACACGGGGTTTGTACGTTCTCTCAGTTCATCCATCTTGTTTTCTCCCTTTCTCTCTATATAAAGGCCCCAAAGGGGCTTACGTATCCGGCCTTTGCCGTGCCGCAAGCTCGGCGAAGACGCCGTTTGGGCGATAAGCTCGTCGCAGGTACCGTCCTCCGCGATGCGACCTCCGTCGAACACGATTATCCTATCGCAGTGGCGGAATTTATCGCTTACAGTATCGGAAAAATCTGCCCGCTTGTCAACCACTTTGTCCCGAATCGTCAAAAACACGACCCGAAATGCATGTTGGCGCATTTCAGGTCGTGTTTTTTGCGTTTCGGGACAGGGCTATTGACAAATTTCCCGCGCTGTACTACCCTTTTAGCTGACGGGAGTCGAACCCACATCGGTTTTCGACGGCCGGATATCCGGGGGAAGCGACCCGTAGAGGCTCCTGTGGGAGACGATCGAGGGGCTATAAGACCATTTTTCAAAAAGGAGTGTTGAAAATGAAGAAAATCACAGCGTTTTTTGTGTGTCTCGCGCTGCTTCTGGCGCTCGTGCCGGGGCCGGCGCTGGCGGCCGAGGCGGTGACGGTGGACATCTTCTCCACCAACGACATCCACGGCGTGGTGGAGGCGGGGGACGCGGCCATCGGGCTTGAGCAGGTGGCGTCCATCGCAGTGGCAGGGAACAACTCCATCCTTGTAGACGCCGGAGACGCCACCCAGGGCGCGTCCTTCGCCACCATCAGCGAGGGTCAGGATGTAATCACGATGATGAACGCCGCAGCCTATGACGTGATGGTTCCCGGGAACCACGAGTTTGATTTCGGCGTGAGCCGGCTGCGCTCCAACGCCGAGTGCGCCAATTTCCCCGTGGTCTCCGCCAACGTGACGCTGGACGGGGAGCCGCTTTTTGAGGGGCACACTGTTGTGGAGCGCGCCGGTCTGAAGATCGCGTTCATCGGCGTGACTACGGCCAATACCCTCTCTAACGCCAACCCCGCAGGGCTTGAGGGCGTGAAGTTTGAAAGCGAGATCACCGCCGTCAAGCGGGAGCTTGCGGCGCTGAAGGGCAAGGCCGACGCCATCGTTCTCGTCTGCCACATGGGGAACAACGAAGCGGCGGTGGAGACCACGTCCACGCAGCTTCTGGACGGACTCAGCGATGAGGAGCTGGCGCTGGTGACGGCCGTTGTGGACGGCCACAGCCACACCTTGGAGGACGGGACGCCCTACAAGCGCGGCGGCAAGTCCGTACCCATGGTGCAGGCCGGAACGATGCTCTCCGCCATGGGCCATCTGACGCTCACCTTCTCCAATGGCACTGTCACGGCCTCCGGCGAGGTGATCGACGCTGCCGAGGCCGCCGCATACAGCTTTGAGGGCCTTGACGACGCCAAAGAAAGCAGGCTCGCGCGGGTAAAGGAAGTCATGACCGAGACGCTGGCCGGGATAAAGAAATCCCAGAGCGCCCTTCTGGATCGAAAGCTCATCTATAACGAGACCCCCGTATGGGGCGGAAACGTCTATTGGGACTACTCCGAGAGCCGCATCGTGGAGACCGCCTACGGCGACCTTGTTACCGACGCCTTTGCTCAGGTCGCCGGTGAATTTGCGGACACTCAGGGTCTGGATCTTCCCGTGGTGGCCGTTGAGAACGGCGGCGGCATCGCGGTCCCGATGTACCGGGGCGACGTGACCTACGGCGACATTCTGGACGCCTTCAACCACGGGAACATGGTGGTTATAAAGTCCGTCACGCCGGCGCAGCTTTACGCGGCGCTGGAGGTGGGCCTTACTATGACAGGCCAGGACGAGACGGGACTTCTCCAGCGCGAAAGGGTCAGCGGCAGCTTCCTCCAGGTCAGCGGCTTCACCTACACCTACGACCCGGCGGGTGAGAGCGGCGCGAAGGTGACCGGCGTCGTCTTGGATGACGGCACAAAGCTCGACAGGGGAGACAGCGCCACGACGATCCTTCTTGCCACCAACGGCTACGTGGCAAGCTCCGTTGCCGGTATAGCGGACGGGACGCAGCTTGGAGAGCTGGGCGGAGAGGACTCCATCGTCCGCGACTACCTCCTGGAGCTCACAGCCGGCGGCACGAAGCCCCTCGAATACTCCGTCACCCAGAACCGCATTCTCTATGCCAACGACCGCTCCCCGGCGGAGTACGCCGTCTCCATCCCCGTAACAGGCCGGAGCGGCAACCCGTTGATCGGGGAAACCGTCCACGCCTCCGTTGACGGCGGCGCGGCGAAAGCGTACGTCACGGACGAGGATGGGAAGCTGAACATCACCGTCCCCAAGGGGGCGCACGCCATCTTCCTTGACGAGTGCGACACGCCGGTCTATGTGAACAACTACTCCGGCTCCGGCACCGTGACAACAAAAACCGGTTACTGCGAATTTTCGTTTGCCGTTGTCCCGCCGATGGCCTTTACGGACGTTGACCGCGACGACTGGTTCTGGGACACCGTCAACTGGGCCTGGGAGCAGGGAGTCATGTCCGGCAAGAGCGCCGCGACCTTCGATCCCAACGGCTTCACCACCCGCGCCGAGGCGGTCATGACCATTTGGAACCTGGACGGTGCAGAAAGCGTTGACTTCACCATGCCGTTCCCCGATGTGGAGGAGGACGCGTGGTATGCCGAGGCGGTTCGCTGGGCGGCAAGCGAGGGCATAGCCCTGGGGAGCGGCGGACGCTTCCTGCCGGACAGCCTCATCACCCGTGAGGAGCTTGCGGAGATGCTTTTCCGCTATGAGACGACTAAAAACGGCGCCCCCGCGGGGCGCGCGGAGCTCGATTTCCCGGATGCGGGCGAGGCGTCCGCGTGGGCCGTTGACGCCCTTTCCTGGTGCGTCTACAGCGACATCATCAGCGGCCGTGACATAACGCTCGTCCCCCGCGGCATCGCCACCAGAGCCGAGATCGCTCAGATGCTTCGGATGTACGTCGAGGCGTGATCCTGAATAGAGGGCGGCGCTTTCGCGCCGCCCTCTCGATCTGTCAAAACTCTGTCTCACGCCAAGTGCAAGGAAGCATATGGCTGTCTAAAACTGCAAATATAATGATTTTGGCAGGCGAAGCGGAGCTCTTCCTACTCCATTTCGCCTGCTTTTTGTACTTCTTGCAGAAATTCAACGTTGCTTCCTTACCGGGGATCTCACTGTCAAAAATAGCATCAAAGGCCGACATAATGCCGCAGCAGCCGGCTTTCTTATCGGGCAGTGAAGTTTATATAGTTCGGGGCAACTGCATAGAGGGCGGAAATGCCGGTACGCATCGATCCGAATATGAAAAAAGGCTTGTCATCTTTCGATAACAAGCCTTTTCCGGTCATCAGACCTTCTGGTGGAGCAGAGGTTTTCATAGATGAACACCTGTACTCTAAATATGTATCTCCGCCGAATGACATTTCGATGTCGTCCAGCGGAATGTTCTCAACGCGCAGCGGCCGCCTGCCGGCATTGAGAATTAAGGTAAAATAATCGTCGTACAGGTAGATCGAGTGGACAAAAATGTTGATGATCGCCCGGCGTTTGTTAATATCGTCTGCAGGCAGATTGCGAACATAGTCCAGAAAAGCATGGATTTGCGGCTCGGTCAGGCAGATATTCCTGTTCTGCTCGACGGCAAGCTGTTCTTCCAGCTCTTCTTTCTCCGCTTTGCGTTGATTCAGTCGCTCCGTCAGCATGGCGACCGATTGTCCCTGTTCGATGGCTCGCCAAAGATTCTCTATGGCGATGTCTGCCTCTTGAATGGCCTTTTTTAACGCCTTCACCGAATAGCTGTCGGGACTTTTGCTGCATTCTTCCGCAACGGCTTTTGCAATAAACGCCATATTTTCTTCGGTAAGCAGGGACAGACATTTTGCCACGACACGGTCTTCGATAAACTGTTTTGCAACGATCTTCTTTTTGCACTTTCTCTTTCTGGCTTTTTTGCAGTTATAGTAGTGATATTGCCGCCCCCGCTTTCCCGTACCGCCGTACCCGACCATCATTTCTTTGCAGTAGCCGCAAAACAGCTTCGTGGTCAAGAGATATTCGCCTTCGCCGTAGGTACGGGCAGGAGCGGATTTGTTTTTGTTCAGGATCGACTGTACCCGGTAAAACAAATCGTCGTCTAAAATTCTCGGCATTCCTCCCGGCGTTTCCTGTCCTTTATACATATACACTCCGATATAGCGCTTGTTGCTCAAAAGCCGGCTTAGGCTGTTGTTGCTGAACTCCTTGCCCAATGAGGTTTTCGCCTTGCGCCGCTGTAAATCCCTTATGATCTCTGTTTTTGTTTCCCCGGCGGCATACCGTTCAAAAATCTCTCTCACAATGGCGGCTTCATCTTCATCCACATAAAAGCGCCGGTCGGAATCGACCTTGAAGCCAAGCCCCGGATTGCTGCCGTTGGACAGGCATTTTTCCGCATTGATCGACATACCTCGGTTGATTTTCTGAGAAAGCTCGGCAGAATAATACTCCGCCATGCTTTCCAGCACACCCTCGACCAAAATGCCCGATGGGTCATCCGCGATATTCTCCTTAGCCGAGATGACCCGCACACCGTTTTTCTTTAATTTGGATTTGTTGATGGCGCTGTCATAGCGGTTTCTGGCAAAGCGGTCAAGCTGATAAACCAGCACACCTTCAAAGGTATGCTTCTCGCTGTCGGCTATCATACGCTGAAACTCCAACCGATTGTCTGTCTTTCCGCTTTGCGCCCGGTCGATATATTCGTCAACAACGGTATATCCGTTGCTTTGGGCGTATTCGTAACAGACTTTCAACTGTCCTTCGATGGACTGCTCTGTCTGACTGTGGCTCGAAAACCGAGCATAGATGACTACCTTCATGTTCATTCCTCCGTTCTCTTGATTGTAGTTCGTTCTTTTGTAAAAGTCATATGTATGGGAAGCAGTCGAACGAGCTGATTGCTTCCCGCCGGCTTCAGGCGGCGTCTTCGGAATGCCGCTTGAGCCATGCCTCATAATAGGCTTTGCCCTCCTCAGATCCGTAAAACTTACAGATTTCCGAGGCAAGAAATTTTGCAAACGAGGTCAGCAGTTCTTTTGAGAGTTGCACCTCGTTTGCATCGACTTTCACATCCTTCTCCATAGGCGAGCTTCTTTACCGGGAATCCCGATCCCGCTGCCGGATGAGGAAATTCTTGTAGTACTCGCAAGCTTTGAGAACGAAATCCTCCGCCTGTTTGGGATTGGCATTTGGGACATACTTGCGGATCTGTTCCATCGGCAGCCTGAACATCTCCCGCTGGTTCGCTTTTTCTTCCCGCATAATCCCCTCTATTACCGCATCGGTGAGCAGTCCTTCCCGATCCGCCTTATGAAGTCGAACCGCCTGCGAATAAGATGGGGTGCAGTCGCTCAGGTCGATGGCATCCAACAGGTCGCGTTGGGACTGTTCTGAGAGGAAGGACAGCTCCACACCCACGGAGAAGGCGATGCGGCCCTCGTCCATCATTTGAAGCAGCTCCGGGATAAGTTTTGTAAGGCGGATATACCGCTGAACGGTGCGGCCGCTGTCTGTGTCGGAGATACCGTCGCGGGACTTGTGGCCAACTTGTCCACAAGTGACGCCCCGGTGGGCCAGGGCATCCATCTTCAGCTTGTAGGCAAACGCCTTCTCGCTCGGTAGGATATGTTCCCGATGGAGGTTGCTGTCCACCAGCAGGACCGCCGCCTCGTCACGGTTGATTTCATAGACAAAGGCGGGGACGCTCTGCATACCCGCCCTCTCCGCGGCGCGAAGTCTCCGGTGGCCGCTTATGACCTCGTATTCGTCTGTGCCCTCCAGCGGCCTCACGATCAGCGGAGACAGGACGCCGTTTTCCCGAACGCTTTCGGTCAGGTCGTCCATCTCACCGTTGTCCAAGACCTTGTAGGGATGGCCCTCAAAGGGACGCAGCTTTTCAACCGAAAGCATTTCCGGTATGTTTATTTTTCCATTCATCGTTCAGCACCTCGTTCTTTCCTCATCATCAAGTCGTTTCGTCTCATTTCGATCTGCCGCTCTGCGTCGAGAACCGCACGGATTTTCGGAATATGCTCCTCGATGCGTTTGGCAATCTGTAATTCTTTGCGTAAAGGCATGATCTGCCGCGTGATCTCCTTTGCCCGTTCTTTCAAAGCGGCGTCCTCTTCCGGCAATTTTGCCCGCCGTAATTTCAACCTCAGGGCGTATCGTGCCTTTTCCAGTGCGTTGATTTTGGCTGAAAGGTTCTCCCAAAATAGCAAAAGCTCCTTTGGCGACTGAATGTTGTTGTCGCAAAGGAGATTGTATTCCTCCAAATATTGATCCAACTTTTTCACCTCCGCCCGCATCATCGGGGATAAGGGACGGTCAGGCTGCCGCTCAATATTGCCGCCGGTGCAGAGCTTCAGCAGTTCGATGAAGATTTGAAACAGCAGCGTCACCGTATCCATCTGCTGCGCCTTGCGGTATTCGTATTCGAGGGACAACAGCGGCTTTCGTTTACGTTCGGGGTATACGACTGCATACAGTTCCGGCTTTCGCTGATTTTCCAACAGCCGCTCCCGGATGCGCTCTTTGGAGTATTCTTCTCCGAGGCTGTTAATGCGGACGGCCCGTTGCCACCCATCTGCTGTTACGGACGGGTGTTCATAGCGAAAATCCCGTTCCAAATGATAGCCGAGAGATTGCAGATAGTATTCAAGGCTCTTATAGCCGGAGCACTTCGAGAGTGCCTCGTCCAAATCTTTCCGCAGTTGCCTCCGATGGGTGAGCCTGCCGGACTTGTGTGCCCAGTATTCCATTTTACCATTACTGTAAAACTCGCTGTTTTCCAATACAGACAGACCGTGTTCCCGACAAACTTCATCGGATATTTTGCGCAGCTCCTTGTGATCGCCGATTTTGTTTTTGAATTTTGCACCGTCCCGAAACGAGCAGGGGTTGACAACGAAATGACAATGCAGATTGTCCGTATTCAGATGAACGGTCACAAGCACCTGATAACGGTCGCTCCACATTCTTCTCACCGTTTCCTTGCCGATTTCAAACGCCTGCTCCGGCGTGACCTCGCCGGATTTGAAACTCTGTATGCCGTGATAGGCGACAACCTTGCCCTTCATGCCGAACCGACGCTGTACGGCAGTCATCTCGGCATAAACCTTCTGCGCCGAGCAGTTGATGCCGCCGACAAACAGCTTTCGGTCGGTTTTCCCGTCGTTTTCGGCATAGCGCAATGCGGCGTACAAATCCGAATCAAGGTATTCCGGCGGAGTCGTCTTGTCTGAATTTTCGGCGTAGTCGAGGACTGCCTTCAATCGGGACTTGACGGGCCAGAATCCGGTGCTTGCCACGCTGTCACCTCCTTCACGATCTCCTGCCTCGTCCGCTTCGGCGCGTCGATTAGCGAGGCATGGATCTCGTCGAACAGCTTCAGCATAGCCGCCTCGGTTGTGGGAGTGAGTTCCCGGTTCATGAGCTCGCACAGCTTGCCGTAGAAATCAAAAAAGACGTCGGGCTGCACCGCTTTGGGTGCATAGCCCAGCGCTCGTTTGACCACATATTCGCTGACGGACAGACCGCATGCTTTGGCAATTTGTCGAATGGTTTCCTTTTCCTTTGGGATGACCCGAATCTCGAGCCGAGCAAATTTTTCTTTTTCGTTTCGGTTCATAAAATCCTTCCTTTCATAATGGGGCATTAGGGGTTCTTTGCAGGGTATTAGGGGCAAAGCCCCTAAAGAGAAACAGACGGCGGAAATGCCGTCTGTTCAGATGGGAACTTGCCGTACAAGTTCCCTGCTTGTTACGGTGTGAGACGCAGGCTGACTATATCTTACGGCAACCGCGCGGCAACGGCACACTCGGTCTCTGCAAACGCCGGAGCCCGCAAATGTCCCTACACCTATTAGCTTAAAAATCCGGGCAATTCGGACACGAAAATCAAAATTTTTTCAAAAAAGACCTCGGGAGGCTTTGCCGTCTCCCGAGGTCTCTTGTATGTTCTATTTCTGCACGGTCTTATAGGAATTGCGGGTCTTGTACAGCACAGCCGGAAGCGATGACGGACGCAGCAGGTCGGAAAGGGTATAGCCGTCCTCGGTAAGCCTCCGGCGGAGATATGTAAGGCTTCGTTTGATCTGGTGCCTTATCGCGCCCTCGGAAACGCCTTCGCGCCGGGCGATTTCGGTAAAGCTGAGATTTTCGAAGAAGTGAAGCTCAAGCCTCCGCCGCTGTACCTTGCCAAGCTCGGACATCGCCTTTCTATATGCTCTTTCCGCTTCCAGACGAAAGAACTTCCGCTCCGCCGATTCGCCCCGCATTTCAACGTGGGAGCAGAGCGGCCTGCCGGTGTCCTCGGAACCGGCGCCGTCCGGGGGTCGCTCCGTACCAAAGAGATAGGTGAGTACCCCGTACTGATAATCCCGGTTTTTACAGCGGATGTGCTCGGCCCGTGTTTCCTTCAGACAATTCCTGACTTCCTCCGTGACCTCGACCTCTGAGTACAGGTCAAAGTGTTCGCGTATTGTCATTGCGGCGACCTCCCGATTTACGGTTTGTTATGTAAATCGGAAGTCAGGAGAACGCAGAAAACAGGACTTATGTTCTATTATACAGGGTAATTGTGGAATGTCAAGGTCCCATATTATGAATCATACAGAAGAGATTCATTGCGGAGCGAAAACGTTCCTCCTGTTACGGCCCCGTCGGCTCGGGGAGCGCCTCTCCGAATATCTCGGTGTAGGTTCGGACGATCGTCGGCCTGAACTCCGGCATTTGCAGCTCATCCTCGGTCGGGGCATGTCCGTCGATACTTGATATCCAGTTATCTGCTTCGACAAGATCAGTCACGTCGGCGTCGCGGTGATCCCCCCACGCTATCGCCACAAACGTCACGCCGCAGCCCCGCACGACATCCTTGCCGAACGTCCTTATCTCAGTGAGCGAGCCGTCCGAGAACTGAAGCGCGTTGAATATGGGCGTGGAGGACTTCGTCCCATCGTCAAGCGTCTGATAGAGGCGTTCGTCGTCGCCAAAGCAGCCGTATATGAGCGTATAGTCCGTATCGTCTATCCTGCCGAGCGTGATATTTTCGCCCTCCTCGGGCGGCTCAAAGCCGCACCTGCCGGTTATCTTGTAGCCGGTCCATGTATGCTTTACGATATAGACCTCCTCGGTGACACCGCCCGCCTCGGGGTCTTCCGATGATCCGACGACCGACACGAGACCCGCATATACGCCCTCGGTGTCCGACCATTCGAGAGGGTAGACGGAGAGCACGCTCTGCTCGCCGGTTTTAGAGTCGCGGCCGTAAAGGCCTTCTCTCTCCAGCTCGTCATACAGCCAGAGCGCTACCTTGTTCGGAAATTCGTTTATCCGGGCGCGTTCGAGCATATCCGCGCGGGCGCTCTCGAACCACGCGTGCTTGCCGAGGCTCCTGTATACCGCTATGCGGAGATCCTCGTTCACCGCGAGCGCCGTACCCACAAGCGCTGCGCACAACAGGAGCGCCGCGGCGAGTCCGACGGCTATCCTCCGCCCGATGCTCATCCTGCGGCGGTACTTCTGCGGCTTTGCGCTGACCTCGGGAGTCTCACGTTCCTCGTCCGCTTCGTCCGCAAGCGGCATATAGAGCGCCTTGAAGCGCTCCCACTCGACCCCGACGTCCGGGTACCTCTCCGGATGCTCCCGCTTTTCACGCTCCGCGACAAGCCCCGCAATATACAGCTCCGCATCGGCGTCGCCGTCGGTCTGCGCGGCACAGCGCCGGAGGGCTTCCTTCAGCTCTTCGGTGCTCATTTTATCGTATTTTGAGAAGTCTCGTTTTTCTTCGCTCATGAATGCCTCTCCTTCGCTGTATATATCCCCGCGCGGCGCCTAAAAATCTTGTCCGTCTTCAAAAAACTTTTTCAGCTTCTTCCTTGTCCGATAGGCGCGGTTTCGGCAGGCGTCCTCCGTCAGTCCGTGCCTGCGGGCCACCTCCGCTATCGGCAGTCCAAGCAGGTACAGCTCCCGGTAAAGTATGTAAGCGTCCCTGCCTACGGCGCGCACGAACGCATCCTCAAGCTCGAAGGTGTATTCGTCCGAAACGGACGGGAACCGTTCCTCCGCAGGCCCGTCCTCACCGGCGGGCGGAGGCGAGGTATTCCGCGCCTCGCGCGACTGCGCGCGCATGGTCTTCATTATGACGTGTTTCAGGGTGTTCACGAGCCAGCCCTGCGGGTTCGGACTTGAGGACAGCGCGTCATAGCTCCGGCAGGCTATGACGAAGGTCTCCTGCACGGCGTCCTCCGCAAGCGTCTCGCCGAGGGAGGCGAGAGCTATGGCGCGGAGCCTGTCATGCAGCTCATAAAACAGCTTTTCAATTTGCCGGTTTCGTGCCTCTTTGCCCATTGTGTCCTCTCCGAGCGGCGGCTTTAAGCAGGCCGCCGTTTTCACCGTTTTTATATGCGGTTATTATAGCGCACTTCTCGGCAAAGCGCAAGGCGCGCCCCGTTCGGGCAAATTTCCGCGCAACGCGCGGGGCTTTTTGTTGTCTTTATATGTAAAGAGCTATTTTGCGGGAAGCGCGGCTCTGCCGTGAGACGTAAAAAACCGCAGAACAAATTTGGAAGCCGCCGCCACCTATGCCATCCATATGCTGCGCTTCCGGGAAGGAGAGTGGAAGTATGAACCCGCGGCTTTCCGTGTGGACGGTTTTGCGTTCGCCGCTGAAAACGCTCGTGACCTTTGTACTGCTCGCCGCGACGTCCTTCGCGTTTGTGAGCAGAGGTGCAGAATATGAGCTTACGGAGAGCGTGCTCGCGTCGGCCGAGCAACGGTACTCCGCCGTCGGCACCCTCGTCGCAACGGAGCAAAGATATAGGGACTTTTTCGGGCGCGAGCCGAGCGGCGCGGGTCTGCCCTTTGGGGACAGCCCTATGGAGGCGCTGCAATACTACTGCCCCATCGACGCGGAGGCGGCCCGGCTTGTTTCGGCTTCCGACCGGGTGGAGTCGTGCGAAGTCTGCCATGTCGCCGGCGGCATAACGGAGTACCCGAACGTGCAGGACTCGTCGATTATCGACCTGCACTCCGACAGCGCGATAGTTATAGCGAAAAGTCTTACAACCTATAAGGGCTCGAACCAGTCCGAGATATTCTACGAGGTCGAGGAGGTGCTTGCCGGAGACCCGGAGCTCTACCCGCCCGGCCGGGAGCCGGAATTCTACATAGGCGAGGACGGGCGACAGCATCCGGCAAACGGACACACCTTCTACATAGTCCCCCGCGCGTCGGACATAGGCGTATACGAGGAGCTTATCGAAGGCCATCGCTACGTTCTGGCGCTGACGCCCACCGGCTTCCGAGGCGCCGACGTGGTCTGGATAACGGGACCGCATCACCTGAACTTCATGCCGGATATACCCTACCGTCTGCTCGACCTTACGCTTTTAGAGCAGGAAAAGGGTTCGGTGAGCCCCGAGGATTACGCCTATATGATGCAGGACAGATACGGCAGGATAACGGAGGTAAACGCGCACAAGCAGGACATGGTTTTTACCTCGGATATGTCGAAGCTGCCGAGGTTCCACGACGGTACGCTTTACATATCGGAGGGACGCATGATAACCCCGAAAGACACCGGCAGCGTCTGCGTCATAAATGCGGAGTATGCTGCGCGGAACGGGATAAAAATTGGCGATACCGTTGACTTCACCTCCACACCGAACACCATGGCATACGGAGGCAGGGTCATTTCCCGCGAGATATACGACCCGAACGAGTTTTATCTGCTCGGCGGAGAGTATACGGCTTGCAATTTCGAGCCGGTGCAAACGTCCTGCGAGGTGGTAGGCATCTGGGCCGAGCCGCCGAGGGACGGCGGCATCGAGGGCATGGCGGACACGGACGCCCTCATGTTTTCACCGAACACGGTCTTTCTGCCGGAGGCCGCCTATCCGTGGACAGACGAGGTCACGCCGTACTGCTTTCCCTCGACCTTCAGCTTCGCGCTGAAGTCTCCGGGCGACGTGCGCGGCCTTGAGCTTGAGCTGAGCGGCCGGCTTGAAGAACTCGGGTACAGGCTTGCAATAGACGACATGGGATACTCCGGCGTGGAGATGACCTTCCGCTCCATGAGGACCGGCGCCGCTGTCAGCTTTGCCGCCATGAGCGCGGCGCTGCTGCTCTCGCTCGTTCTGATAAACTATCTGTTTATCGTTCGCAGGAAGGGCGAGTACGCGATAATGAGAGCGCTGGGAGTGCCCGCCGGACGGGCGGGACGTTCGCTGCTCGCGGGTCTGCTCCCGATAGCCGCCGCCGCAGACGCGGCGGGCTGTGCCGGAGGCGCGCTGATGCTTCGCAGCTTTGCCGTGAAGCTGGCCGCATCAATGGCGGAGGTCTCGGGCGGAGCAGCGAGCGTGAGCTTTTCGCCGTGGCATGCGGCAGCTTTCGGAATTTGCGCTCTTTTCCTGCTGACGGCATTCGCATCGTTAGGTCTGCACATTATCGGAAAGCAGTCGCCGCTCTCGCTCCTTCAGGGCGGAAAATAGAAAGGGAGGTATTTTTATGAGGTTTAGAGCCCGTGCATTGGCAGCGCTTGCCGCCGCGCTTTTGCTGACGCTGTCCGGCTGCGGCGATTCGACGGTGAGTGTCGAGCTCCCGCCGTCCCCCACGCCGTCCGCAGTCTCGACTCTCACGGTCGTTCCCGCGCCCGAGGGCGCCGACTTCGGTCTTGTCGGGGAGCATTATACGCTTTCAAACGGTCCCGTCGGAGCGACGCTCGGCGAGTGCTCCGGGGATACGGACGTACTCATGCCCGCGGCTATACGCGGCACATACGACAGCATACCCGAGTATGAGCTGGAATTCGTATTCGACGCCGAGATGCCGGTGACATTCAGCGCGTACCGCTATCAGGACGGAGAAGCGCTCCCCGACGAAAGCATCAAGCGCACCGACGCCGAGGGCTATGTGGAACGGCTCGGGGAGGACGGAAGTTATACGCGATATTCCGGCGCGGGACTGCGGACGCCCGTTCCCTACGACCCATTCGGCGAGCTTTCGGAGACGGAGGGACCCGAGGAGTCGGACGTCCCCGCGCTGAGCGACGAAAAGACCGTGCGGGTAAAGCTGCCGCTCGCAGACCCCGGCATCTACCGCTACACCCTCTATTTCCGCGAGAACATCGACCACACTGCGGCAAACTGTACCACGGGCGACAGGCTCTTTTCAATAACCTTCGACGTGACGATACCGAAAAGCGACAGGGAATTCGACCTTCTGGCGCTCGGCGGACGCTGTTCCGACAGGGAGAACGGCGGTACATTCTGCGCGCTGAATACGCTCATCCGCTCCAACAGCGGCGAGCTGCTTTGCTACAATCTGACAAAGGGAGGCACGCTCGAAATGCCCGACGTGGACGGGTGGACGGAAATCGAGGGCAGCGTCCTGACGGCGGAGGGCGGTCCCGCCGGAGATACCATGAGCGGCAACGTCATAGACGGACTGCTCACCTCCTCCCAAGGGTTCTCCGCGCCCGACCCGGGCGGCGAATACCGCTTCACGGCGATATTCACGGACGACTACAAAACGGACTATGAACTGCCGCTGTATCTTACGCTGACGGACTGAGCGCCGTCGGCAAACGGAGGCAATATTATCGCACCTTTTAAAACGGCATCAAATTTTTCTGTCCCGTGCGAGATTTTCACGGGGTCTCGTGGGATATATAGGACAGAAGCCCCGAGACGTCCGCTCCGGGGGAAAAAGAAGGAAGGTGCGAAAATGCTGTGTCGTAGATTGGACGGAAGGGCCCGCGGCGGAGCCGCGCGGCAGGAAAAGCGGATATGCGGGAGGAGGCTGCGTTATGCGTCCTAAACTCTCTGTAATCACGCTTTTCCGCTCGCCGCTGAAGACGCTAGTGACGTTTGTTCTGCTCGCCGCGACGTCTTTCGCGTTTGTGAGCCGCGGTATGGAGTACGCCGCCACGAACCGCATGATCTCAAACGTAGCGGAGCACTACACCGCCGTAGGTACGCTCGTCTGCACCGAGCGGAAGTATCTGGATTTTTATTCCGCAGATCCGTCCATACTCCGAGCTCTGTACGGAGACGCCTACATGGACGCGCTGCGATACTACTGCCCGATAGACGATGAGGCGCGGGAACTCGTTCTGTCCTCCGAGTATGTGAAAGGCGGCGGCGTGAGGCACGTCGCCGGAGGAATAATCCCCGAGGGGCAGCAGAACGCGACCGAACCGGCGGCAAGAAGCGCGGAGGAGGATCTGTGGCTTGACTGCGCGGTGGTCGAGGTCGAATGCCTCGCCGGTCCGAAGGTGGTAAGGGAGGTGGACGGCGTCGAGCAGGTGACATACGGTCTCACCTTCTATGAGGTGGAACGGCTCATAGCGGGCGACGCGGAGCTGTACCCCGAGGGCGTGACCCCCAAGTTTGAAGTCCGCGAGTACGGCAACATCCCCGCCATGGCGGAGCCCGAATATACCTTTGCGCTCACCGGGTTTTCGGGCGACGGTGAGTACGATTCTATCGAGACCGGTCACCGATACCTGATGGTGCTCGAGCCGTACCCCGGCACCTCCATAGAAAACGGCTCGTGTCTGATGCAGGACTCGACCTGCGTTCCGCCGTGGCCGTGGACGCTTCCGTTCCGCCTCGTAGACCTGACGGAGCAGGAGGAAAAGACCGGGTCAGACGACTATTTGGCTTACCTCGACAACGATTTCGTGCGGATGATGGACAGGAACCAGCATACGCAGGAGCTGGTGTATACCTCGGATATGTCCCTCCTTCCGCGCTTTCACGACGGCTCGCTCTACATATCGGACGGGAGGATGATATCCCCCGAGGACACCGGTCGAGTCTGCGTGATAAACGCCGAATATGCCGAGAGAAACGGTCTCGGCGTCGGTGATACGATAACATTTGACGTAGAGCCGGACACCATGGGCTACGGCGGAGAGGTTCTGGCGCGGGAAGCGTACTACCCGGATGTGTATTTTTCCCTCGGCGCTCCGCGCACGGAATACGGCTTTGAGCCGCAAAGCGTCACCTACGAGGTCGTGGGCATCTGGTCGGAGCCGCCCCGTGAGGACGGCGCCGCCGCGTCCGGAGCAGATACCGACGCGCTCCGGTATATGCGAAACACCGTCTTTGTCCCGGAAGAAACCTACCCGTGGCCAAGTGAGACCGAGCCTCTCTGCTTTCCCTCGACCTTCAGCTTTGAACTGAAGACCCCGGGCGACGTGACCGCAATCGAAAGCGAGCTCGGAGACGAGCTTGAAGCGCTTGGCTACAAGCTTCTGATAGATGACATGGGCTACGCCGGGATAGACGGAACGCTTCGGACGATGCGCACCGGCGCGCTCATCGGCTTTGTCGCCATGGCGGCGGCGCTTCTCCTGTCGCTTGCGCTCACGGCGTATCTGTTCATCCTGCGGAGGAAAAACGAGTACGGGATAATGCGCGCGCTCGGCGTTCCGTCGCGCGGCGCGAATCGCTCCCTGCTCATAGGCCTGTTCGTACTCGGCGTCTCTGCAACGGCGGTCGGATGTGCCGCCGCGATGCTCACGATGCGGAGCATCGTGACGGACATAGCCTTGAAGCTCGCCGAGGCAACAGGCGGTGCGATAAGCGTCTCCGTTTCTCCGCTCTCGGCGCTGCCGTACGGTGCGGGAGTTCTCGTGCTGCTGCTTGTGTTTGCGGAAGCCGGACTCCGGCAGATCGGGCGCAGGCCGCCGCTGACGCTGCTTCAGGGCGGCAAATAACGAAGGAGGCGATTTATTATGAAGAATTTGCTGTGTCTTGTATCGGTGTTTCTCGCAGCGGCGCTGCTTCTTTCCGGGTGCTCGTCCACCCTGAGCGTGGAGCCGTCTGCCTCCCCGACGCCGGAGTCCGACCCGACCGTCGTAGTCCTTCCCTCCTCCGACAGTGAGGAGCTTGGAATGGCGGCGGCGATATGCGACCTCTCCGCAAACTCGGTCGCGGCGATGCTCGGCGAGTGCTCGGGAGACATCGACGTGCTGAAGCCGACGGGTATCCGCGCGACCTATTACAGCCTCATCGACTACGAGTTTGAGTTTGTGTTCGAGGCGGAGTTCCCCGTGATTTTTACGGCGGAGCGCTACTCGAACGGTGAAGTCGTGGCGGAAGACCTGGGCGGCATCCGAGCCGGAGACTATGAGGGCTACGTCGAGAAATATGCCGGCGAAGGAAAATGGAGGCGGTACACGCAGGCGTCGCTCGGTACGCCGGTGGATATTGTGGATTCTCCGTTTAGCGATATAGCGGCCGCCACGGAAGGACAGACGGACATCGCACGGCTGAGCGCAGAAAACACCGTGCGTGTAAAGCTACCGCTTGCAGACCCCGGCATCTACCGGTATACGCTCTATTTCCGCGAATGTATCGACTACATGGAGGATACCCTTACCACCGGGGACGAGGTGTATTCTGTCACTATTGACGTCACTATACCGAAGACCGAAAAGGACTACGACCTGCTCGCCGCCGCCATGCTCCCGTTCGAGTCGTCGGAGGACGAGGAGCATCTCGGAGAGCCGGGACTGGACGTCGGTTTTCTAGTGAGGTGCAACAGCGGCGTCGATTTCTTTATCAACATGACGAAGGGCGGCGTCTTCGAGAAGTATGACAGCGAAAACGACAGCTGGACGGAGGTCGAGAACGGGATGGCTGTCATAAAGGGCGAAGTCGGGGATGTAATGAGCGGAGGCGGAAAGCGAAACGGCGGCATCGCGCAGCTCACCATGGAGCTGTATCCGCCGTCCCTCTCCGGCAGGTATCGCTATACCCCCGCGTTTGTAAACGACTACGGCAGAAAGTACGAAAATACCGCGTTTTACTTTGAGTTCGGCGAGTGATGCCGAAAGGAGGCAGAATATGTCCATACTATCGCTTGAGAGCGTCAGCTACTGCTACAAAAACTCACCGCGTCCCGCCGTCGCGGACGCAAGCTGTGACTTTGAGGAAGGTACTCTCTACGCTCTTATCGGCCCGAGCGGGTCGGGAAAGAGCACGCTCCTGTCGCTGCTCGCGGGGCTTGACCTGCCGACGTCGGGCGACGTCCTGCTCGACGGTGTGCCGATACGCACGCTCGACCTCGACCGCTACCGCCGTGAGTCGGTCTCGATGATTTTTCAGGCGTTCCAGCTCTTTCCACTGCTCACCGTCACCGAGAACGTCTGCTTTCCGATGGAGCTTGTCGGCAAGTCCCCGGCGGACGCCCGGCCGGAGGCAAAGAAGCTCCTTGAAGACGTGGGCATCACGGAGGACGAGATGCGGCGCTTTCCCGCGAACCTCTCCGGCGGACAGCAGCAGCGTGTCGCGATAGCGCGGGCGCTCGCGTCCGGCGCGAAGGTGATACTCGCAGACGAGCCGACCGGCAACCTCGACGTCGAGAACACCCTCACCGTCATGGAGATACTGAAAAGCCTCGCGTCCGAGCAGAACCGCTGTGTCATAGTCGTCACTCACGACAGCGAGGTCGCGGACATGGCAGACGTCGTCTATCGTATGACGGATGGGCGGCTTTCAAAGGAGTAACGATATGGTACTAAGATACGTCTTTCGGCATATTCCGAGGGCAAGGCTGAGATCGCTCTTGTCCGTGCTTCTCGCGGCGGCGCTCATAGCGTCGCTCGGGCAGTTCGTGCTGCTCGTGCAGGATACGCGCGGGAGAGTGGAGGAAATGTACGCGGCGCTCGAGGTTGACGCGGTCGTCGTCTCCGAGAACGGCACACAGAGCGGCGGAATATCCTACGGAACGCTTCACAGTCTGCTTGAGGCGGACTTCTCCGAGAGCTTCTACGCCACCGCGCGCAGTACATTCTACTGGGTGGACCCGGACGAAAACGCGGTTCCTACGCCCGGAGGCGGTTCCGTCTATGACAACAGCTATTTCATGGTGGCGACAAATGACCCGGAGCGCTTCACGGTCGTGGAGACAGAGTATCTGGACGGCTACGGCGCGGCGGACTTTGCCGAGTCCGGGGAGTATCTGTGCATCGTGAACCGCGAGCTGCTTGCGGAGCGCGGGTTCAGCCTCGGCGACAAGGTATATCTCAGCAGCCTGCACCCGATGCAGCGCGAAAGTCTCTCCGCATCGAAGAAAAAGGGCAGCGCGTTCCGAATAGTCGGAGCCTGCGAGTGTGAAGCGCTCGACACGAACGACATAATCGTTCCGATGTGGATGCCGGAGCTCGCACAGGGGGACTTCTATGACGACGGCGGCAGCGTCGGGGTAGGATACTGCGAGTTCCGAATGAAAAACGAGCTCCTGCGTGATAGCGACGCTTATCTGCGCGTCCCCGCCGAGGTGCTTGAGGGCACGGGCTTCAAGCTCCGCTATGAGGACGATGAGTTGCGGAACACGGTGCATCCGCTCGAGTCCAACGCCGGCACGCTCGAGCTCATCCTGCCGGTGATTTCCGCCGCCGTGCTGCTGATAGGCGCGGCGATACCGGCGCTCGTCGTGATACAGTCGGCAAAGGAAGCCGCGATAATGCGCGTGCTCGGAACGTCGAAAGCGAAGGTCTGTGCCATACTCACTCTGGAACAGGCGGCGCTCTGCGCCGCGGGACTCACGCTCGGACTGACGGCGCTCGCGCTGTTTCACTGCGCGGACGGAAGCCTTGCGGACGCCATGCCGTTCATCGCGGCTTTCGCCGCCGCGTATTTTGCGCTCGCCTCCGCCGCGTCGCTCGCGGGAGGTCTGCTCGTGAGCGCGAAGAAGCCGCTAGAGCTGCTTCAAACGAGGGAGTAGGCAGCCGTTGCATGGCAGATACCGTCCGAAGCTGCATAAATAAAACCCGGTCAGGATTTCCGTGCCCTCCGAAACATTGGTGTATGAATTGTTATTTGAGGAATGTTTACAATGTACAAATGTAAAAACCGCCGCCTTAGAAGTCAATCTAAGACGGCGGTTTCTGTTTGGTATCAAAGTAACACCTTCACGGCGAATCCACCGCTGAAATAATAGGTGTTCGTCCAATACCCGTTTGGTGGAGATAAGGGGAATCGAACCCCTGACCTCATGACTGCCAGTCATGCGCTCTCCCAATACAAGCGTGTACGCACCCCTCAACGCACGCTATTGAGGGGCGCTTTGATACACAGGAATATAAATACTTGTCTGCAAAACCATTTAGTTTTTAAGTAAACGCAAATAATTTTTGAAATCAGCAACAGATAGCACTTCAATATCATCGTAGAAGTACTGAAGTCCATTTTTGTCTTGACAATGAGTAAATCTTTTTAATGACTTTCTTATCGAAGAATAGGGATTATCTTTTATTTCTGTAAAACCAGCCAGACCTGCAAGAGTATCTTCCATCCCATCCACATTATCCTCGTCTATAACTACCAAAAATCTTAGGGATATAGATGCTTCGGATGGATGGCAACACGGGAATATATTTTTTTCCAAAGTTATAAAACTTTCAACTGCCTTAATTCGAATGTTTGAGACTAATTCATCCACTTCCTTTTTTCTTTTGTCAAAAAAGAGTTTCCAATAATCTCCACAAACCTCCCCGGTTCTTGGACATTTTCCTCGCTCTATATCAAAGTTTTCCTTGGTGATTTTATCCTTAAAACCCGACTTGAACTCAACTAATTCAATAATTTTCCCGTTAATTATAAGGGCATCCGCAGAAGTTGGCTTTTTATCCTCTTCATAAAGGCTACCACAAATATCGTCAAAACAGTACAATTCCACATCACTTTCAACTAATGAGGTATCTTTCGATTTAGATATCTCCGTAACAGGTTTCTTATATATAGACCAGTTTTCTTCTGCAAACATATTTATGTCTATTGGAAACATGTTTATTCCTCTATATCTGTAAGATACTTGTTGCGTAGCATTTTAACTTCTGATAAATATTGCAGGAAATCCTGATAAATTATTCCCATATCATCATTAACACAATGATACTGGACAAATCCATCTTCTACAATTTGGGTTTGATAAAAATTTGTCCTATCTGCAATTTTGTATTTACGCATATACGCATCTATTGCTAACATAAAGTTAGGACTATGGGTCGTTAGTAGTACATTCACATTAAGTTCTTTGACTAACAGCACAATAATTTCTGCAAATGCATTCTGCCACTCGGGATGAAGATGGGCTTCTGGTTCGTCTAAAATGAGCATGGTTGTATCATCAATTTCACCTTTATTAAGGAGCATTTTTATTATAGAAAACATTTTCGAGCCAGTTGCCAGATTAGGTATCCGTAACTTTAAGCCATCGTGAATATAATATTCTCCATCAGAAGAAAACTCAAAAGTACCGGGCAATATGTTATCAATTCTTGCTTTAGTTTCCTTTAGCGTATCATTCAGAACTGTTTGCTCAAAGACCGTCAATATTTTACTATTTCTAAGGACATTTTTTAATTTAAAATTATGCGAACCTATCCGATCAGGGTTAAAAAACGATTCATGTTCCTCCATGACACGCCCTCTGAAATATCCTGGCGTGGCTATATCATCCAGAATAAAGGGATCATCTATGAGATAAACTTTTTTGCATGGCGAAATGGTAAAAACAGGTGCTCCATCATTAACAATTAGATTATCTTCAATAGAGAAATGGAAATATACCTTATCATCATCCGAAAGTTCTATCTCTGATGTCCCAATTTGCCCTTTTACTGGCTGTATCTGATTAGAAAATTCAATTCTAAGCGTCTGGTTAATACTCTCTCGAGCATAATCAATTAACTCAGGATCTTTATGAATATCACATACTAATTTTTCCAGTAACGATATAGCCTGTCCCTTTTGTTTATCAAATGAAATTCTAATTTTATCTTTTTGAGTATCTGTTATTTTTGCTTTGGAAACTCTCCAGTTTCTAATTGTTGCGAATTGTTCGACAAAAGACGAGGTATCCAGATTTTTCAATTCATCAATCAAACTATACAGAAATTCTTCCATTGTTTCTGGAGATATTTCCCGACGGTATTCCCCACTAACTAGGTCTTTTAAGGTAGGATAGGGTTCAAGAATACCAAGAGCGTCGCCACGAACTGCAACCCGGAAATAACGTAAAAATTCTAGAATATCACCCAAATTATTTAGCTTTCTCTTAACATAAACACATTTGTCGCTTTCTGCCTTGTGTTGCATATTAGCAACTGCATCAAAAAGCGAGTATAACGTTTTCCCAACCGTGGTTTTCCCAGAGTTGTTTTTCCCCGTGATTACGGTTAAACCGTCTATGATAATCGTTGAGTTTTTCACAACACCAATATTTTTCAATCTAATCTGCATGGTACACCTCCGCTTGGAAACAAGAGATTATTTTTATTATACCAGAAAAATATTATGGATGCAATCGGAATCTTGTCGTTTACCTCTATTCTATCCTTATTTTTTACAACTCAAAAAAGATGTTTCATTCAAAAGTCTGATTACACCGCCCAACAAGACTACGGGCGGCGTTTTCATATATCAAATTCAAAGGAGGCGGTACGATCCCCCCTGCCGGGCTGAAATGCCCGGCTTTTTTATTTCCAGAGAAAATCGGCAATTTGTAGAAAATGAACTGCAAACTTTGTGCAAGACAACAAAAATGAAGGAGGCTTGAAAGTGGAAGAAGAAAAACTGAACACCGGCCAGGGTGAGCAGATCACAATGGATGAAGCCGTTACCCCAGCTGAACCCGGCCCGGACAAAGACGCTCCCGCCGCGCCGGAGCAGGACGGCCCCGCCCAGCCGGAGGTTGGCGATGTGGCGCTGAACAACGAGGCCGAGGCCGCCGTTCCTGGCGAAGAGGCCAAAGAGCCGGAAACTTTTAACCCCGGCACGGAGGAAAAAGCGCCGGAGGCCACCACCCCGGAGGCGGACACCCGCCCGGAAAGCGAAAAGGCCCCGTGGGAGCGCCCGCT